>JAAURV010000337.1 GCA_012032065.1 Hyphomicrobiales bacterium | reverse complement strand
TCTCATGCCCCACGGCGCGATCAGCGGAATGGCGCTCGCGGCAACGGCGCGGACGACGGCTTCCTCGTTGAAGCCCCACAAATCTTCCAGCGATCCGCCGCCCCGCGCCACGATAATGAGATCGGGTCTGGCCGTCATCGCGTTGAAGCCGCGAATGGCCGCCGCCACTTCCGCAGCACTTGTCTCGCCTGCACGCGCACCGGCCACACGATGACGCGGCGCGGAAAGCGGTCACTCAGGCGATGCAGGATATCGCGGATCACAGCGCCGGTGGGCGAAGTGACGACGCCAATCACCCGCGGCAGATATGGCAGCGGCTTCTTGCGCGTGGCATCGAACAAGCCCTCGGCGGCCAGCTTCTTCTTGCGCTCTTCGAGCAGCGCCATGAGCGCGCCAACGCCTGCTGGCTCCAGATTGTCGATTACGATCTGATAAGATGACTTCCCCGGATAGGAGGTGATCTTGCCGGTGGCGATGACCTCCAAACCTTCCTGCAGCTTGGGCCGAAGCCTCGCGAAATTGCCGCGCCAGATCACCGCATCGAGTTTAGCGCCTTCGTCCTTGAGGCCGAAGTAGCAGTGGCCGGATGAGTGCGGCCCGCGATAGCCGGTGATCTCGCCACGCACCCGTACATAGCCGAAGCGCTGCTCGATGGTTCGCTTCAGCGCCTGGGCGATTTCGGAGACTGAGTATTCGGAGGCGTTGGTCGTTGCCGCCTCGCGGATTTCGCCGGTCAGGGGATCGAATGGGAGTTCGGCCGCCATTCTATTTCGAGCCACTGACCGCCGTCGAACCGCTTCGATGCCCTTTCCGCGGAAGCCAAGGGGTGTCAAGGGTGCTTCGCGCCGCTTCGCGGCTTTGCCATTGACGCCCCTTGGCTTCCGCGAAGCCTTGCATCGAAGCGGATCGACGGCTTCTTTCGCTCGCGTGGGACACTATATCAACACCCCCATGAGTTTGATCTTGATTCCCCGCCATCAAATGCGAGAAGGCGCGGCAACGCAAGGGTGGAGATCACATGAACGTTCTGCTCATCGGATCGGGCGGCCGCGAGCATGCGCTGGCCTGGGCGCTGGCAAAGAGTCCGCTGCTCTCTCGGTTTTACTGTGCGCCGGGAAATCCGGGCATCGCGAAAGTGGCGGAGATCGTGACTCTCGATTTCGCCGATCACCAGGCGGTGGTTTCGTTCTGTCATATGAACGCCATTGGCTTCCTCGTGGTGGGCCCGGAAGCGCCGCTCGTTGCGGGACTGGTGGACGATCTGGCGAAAGCTGGGATCAAGGCATTCGGGCCGTCGAAATTCGCGGCCCAGCTCGAAGGCTCGAAAGGCTTCACCAAGGATATCTGCCGCGCCCATGGCATTCCGACCGCCGCTTACGAGTGCTTCAACGATGCAACGGCGGCGCTCGCCTATTTGAGAAAGCACGGCACACCCATCGTAGTTAAAGCTGATGGGCTTGCGGCAGGCAAAGGTGTCACCGTCGCGATGACGATGGGCGAAGCAGAGGCCGCCATTGCCGATATCTTCGCAGGCCGCTTCGGCGGCGCATCCTGTGTCATCGAGGAATACCTCGAAGGCGAAGAGGCGAGTTACTTCGCGTTGAGCGACGGCGAACACGTTCTGCCGCTTACAACCGCGCAGGACCATAAACGGGTGGGCGACGGCGACACCGGCCCCAACACCGGCGGCATGGGCGCCTATTCGCCAGCGCCTTGCATGACGGAGGCGCTGTGCGAAGAAACACTGGAGCGGATCGTGAAGCCTACGGTCAAAGCGCTAGCTGCGATGGGGCATCCCTACAAAGGCGTGCTCTACGCCGGGCTGATGCTCACCAGGGATGGCCCCAAACTCATCGAATACAACGCCCGCTTCGGCGATCCCGAAACCCAGGTGCTGATGCCACGGCTCGAGGGCGATCTGCTGTCACTGCTTCTGGCGACGGCTGACGGCTCCCTCGACAAGATGTCAATGACCTGGCGCCCCGAAACCGCGCTCACCGTGGTTATGGCGGCGAAGGGATATCCTGGAGAATATGTGAAGGCTGTACTCATCGGTGGCTTGGACCAGGACTTCGGCGCAGGCGTTGAAGTCTTCCACGCAGGAACAGCGATGAAGGGCGACAAACTTGTCTCGAATGGAGGCCGCGTCCTCAACGTCACCGCCCTTGGCGCAACTGCGCGCGAAGCCCAGGCGAAAGCCTACGCCGCCGTGGACAAGATCGACTTCCCGCAAGGCTTCTGCCGCCGCGACATCGGCTGGCGGGCGATCAAGGCTTAAGCAATATCTCCCACGTCCGCTGCAATCGCGATTGAGCCTTGTCGGGATAGGCGATGGCGAAAGGGGTTGTGAGCATGAAGGCGTCGAGCGCCTTGCGGATGTCATTGGGCGCGGCGGCGCGTTTGGCGAGATCGGCGATTATCCGGCGAAGCGGGCCTTTTACTTCTTGCTTGCCGTACTGATTGTCGACGTCAGCGTAGAACAGCAGCATCATCCGCTCGTGTGGCTTCGAAGCATCGAGGGATGGGAGTGCTGCATGCGCCATCGCAAGCGCGCTTGATTTGAGCCAGGCCAGATATTCCTCGATGATGATCGCCTGCCCGGCGCTCGATTGCATCACGCGGTTGATCTCCGGCGCCATTTCGATGAACGCCTGGATTTCCGCGCCGGTGAACCGCCGCGCGCTTTTGAAGTAGCCGTCCATGGGCGCCAAACCGCCCGCTCTCATGAGCCGCTTCATAATGCGCTGAGCGTCGGGATTGATGCCGATGTCCCACTGATGCGGGCCGAAGCTCAGTCCGCTGTCGGCAAGCACGGCATCCCAGATCTGGAAGGGCGAGATGGTGGAGGATTCATTGGCGACGATGAGCCGGTGCAGCGCGCGGATCAGCGGATCGTTCGAGGCCTGCTCAACCGCGCGGTCCACCGCCGCATGGTGAGCGCGCCGCGCCGGGTCGGGCCAATGAGATTGATGGCGCACTTCGTCGGAGAACTGGCGTTCGGCGAAATTCAGGAACTGGTACTCGCAGGACCGATCGCTCTCGCCCAACACGCAGTGAAAGCGCGACAGTCGGCTGGCGATCAAGGCGAAGCGGTCAATCAGGCGGCTGCCGCGCGAGTATTCACCGACCACATAGAAGGTGCCGAGATTGTCCTTCGGATTGAGCAATCGCCCTTCGGCATCGACGCGGAGCAGCATCGACGGCCCCTGCCCGCCGGGCCGCGCCGTCACGCCGATGAGATAGGCATCCCGTCCCGCTTTCGAAACCGAGGTCACGCAGGGCGTTCTCACCTTGTGCTTGACGATGTTGTCCTCGCCCGCCTTGTCGGTCAGCATCAGCGGCAGCACACGGCGTTTCGTGCCGTTGAAATCGAGGGTCAGGATTGCGCTTCGAAGGTGTTGTAGATGCGCGTGTCCTCGCGCCGTCGGCGAGGAATCCGCACCGAGATTCCTGCTTCTTGATTTTTCA
>JAAURV010000336.1 GCA_012032065.1 Hyphomicrobiales bacterium | reverse complement strand
GCTTGCTCGACGCCCAAATTTCAAGACCAATCCATTCCTCAAGTCTCTCATCCGGCGCTTCGCGCCACCTTCCCCCGACGGGGGAAGGGTGAAAACGGGAGACAGCCTTTCTCGCGAGGAGCAGAATTTCGAGATTCGCACTGTTGAACTCCTGCAACGCCCTCGCTCAAACCGGAACCCAAACACGCCGCCCCAAGTCGAATGGCTTGGACCTTGGCGCCGAATGCCTGTAGGTTTTCCAGGCGGGGCGTGAAGGCGTATCGGGAGAATCATGACATGTCTTGGCTGAGAGCCGTTTCGGCAGGACTCATAATGATGTGCGCGGCGGCGATGCCTGCCGCGGCGCAAGTCGATCCCAATCCCAATGGCAACACCGCGCCGGATTGCAGCGACCTCGATCCGCAGAGGATTGGCGCGCCGCGGGCCTGATCGCGGGTTGTGCCGGACAAATCATCAATCGCCAATCGCTGATCAATACCTCAACCACAATTCAGGATGTGGTCGCGGGCCGTCTGGGGCCGCAGCCGTCTTCCGTCGATCCGGCCGGACTCGAACTTTCTCCCGAAGACGCGCTGAAGCGGCTTGCATCCTATGGCCCAATCAGCATCGTGCCGGCGGCCGATGTCGCGGAAGCGGCCCCTGCAAACAAGTGGAACATCTGGGTCGATGGCAAGGTGAGCTTCCTCGATAACGACGATCCCTTGTCCGATCTCGATGGCGAGCTGTGGAATCTGCTGGCCGGCATCGACTACAAGCTGACCGACAGTCTTGTGCTCGGCGTGCTCGGTTCCTACGAGGCTTCCGATCTCGATGGCAGTGGCGCGGTGCCGCCGTCGCAGGACACCGAAGGTTTCGGTGGCGGCGTTTACATGGGATTGAACGTCACGCAGAACATCGTATTCTCGGCGAATGTGCTGGGTTCGGCGATCGACACCGACATCGAGTCGGCCGGAACCACGCGCTTCGAGTCCGAACGCATACAGGCCTCCGCCTCGCTCACTGGCTACTGGTATTCGGGCACGCTGCGCTTCTCGCCGATGGTGTCGATCGACTGGTCGAAGGAATGGCAGGAAGAGAAGACCGGCGTGCTCGCCGATCAAACCATCGAAACGGCGATTTTGACTCCGGGCTTGCAGATTGGAAACACCTTCGCGCTCTCGGATAGGTCAACCCTGGAACCCTGGCTTGGCGCCATGCTCGACTGGACCTTCGTCAACGAAACCCGCGATGACATTCTGGGCAAGATCGTCGACGACACGAGCGTCGATGTAAGGCTTCAGGCGGGTTTGAATTTCGCGCTCGGGAGTGCTGCGCAGTTGGCGTTGACCGGCGAAGTGAGCGGGCTTCTCCTCGACGATCAGGACACCTACACTGGCTCGGCAAATCTGGCGTTTCAGTTTTAGAGGATTGCACTCTCCGTGAGGCCATTCCTATAGGACCTCATGCTGAGGTGCCCTCCGCAGGAGGGCCTCGAAGCATGGCCGCGAGCGGTATCTCACCACCGGGCTCGTGGCCTTGAGTAGGGTGCTGCGCGTTCAGAGCTTGTGGCCATGCTTCGAGGCTCGCTACGCTCGCACCTCGGCATGAGGTTCGAAGGGTGACGGTTTCAGCGGAGAGTGCGAAGACCTACCCCGCCAGTCTCCCCGCGCGGCCGCCTTCCGGCGTTTGCGTTGGGTGAGTGTCGACAAACGCTCGGGCAAGGCCTCGATCACGCTGTGCCGTTCCGCGGGAGAAAACCCGATCCATGATGCGATCTCGCCGCGCGTGCGGCCGCAGCCGATGCAGAAGCCTGTGTCGGGATCGACCACGCAGACTTTGACGCAGGGCGTTTCGATTTCTGCTTGGGGCAATGCGTTCATGAATCGCAACATAGGGCAGGGGGTTAGCACGGCGCAGCCGGAAACCGGCAGGGCGAAATCGAATTCCGTCTAGTTCTTGAGGTAGAGAATGCCGTCTTCCACCTTGAAGCTGTCGAGCCGGCCGAGAAAACTCATACCGAGAAGCGAGCCACGCATCACGCCCTCCGGCAGCACCAGGCCCTCGACATCGCTGACTTTGACGCCATCCACTTCGACTTTGCGCAGCTTGACGCGTGCGGCTTTCGTCATGCCATTCGCGGTGGCGACCGGCACTTCGAATTCGAGCGAACCGGGGCGGAGGCCCGCGGCTTTTGCATCTTCATAGGAGAGCGCGACCGCGGTGGCCCCGGTATCGACCATCACCTTGATGTCGCGGCCATTGATTTGGGCGACGACGATGAAATGGCCGCTCGGCGCCGCATTGAGTTCCGTCGCCGCGAGCAGGTTGATGGGCGCTTCGGCCAAAGCCGTACCGGGAAGTGCAATCAGCAGTCCTGCTATAATAATGTGTCGTGTCTGCATGGCGACCTCCCGCGATGGCGCAGTTTGGCTCGGGATGCGCTTGCGAATGGTTGAAGCCGCCGCTCAAATTTGAACAGGCTTAACCGATCATCACCACGTAGACGGCGAGCATGGCGATTTCGCTCAAGACTTGCACCGCGCCACAGACATCGCCGGTCTGCCCGCCGATCATCCGCATCGCCAGCGCGCGGATGGCGGCCAAGGTCACGCCGCCGGCGATGATCGCGAAAGCCGCGGCTTCGGGAGAGAGCGCATAGGCAGCTCCGGCGAAGGCGAGCCCGCCGCCGAGCAGGAGTGCAACGAGCGCGCCGTTTCGCGAGGGCCTTCCGGCCAAAACCGAAAGGCCATCGCTGCGGGCGGGTTTGGTGGCCCAAAGAAGGTCAACGACAAGGGCTCTGGAGAAGCCTGCGGCGGTTGCGATTAGGATAATCGATTCAAGCGGTTGCAGGGATTGCAAAGCTTCGAGGAGCGAGATTTTCGCAAGCACCGCGAGGACCAGCGCCAGCGTGCCATAAGTGCCGATGCGGCTGTCGCGCATGATCTCGAGCCGGTGCTCGCGCGACTTGCCGCCGCCAAAGCCGTCGGCGACATCGGCAAGGCCATCCTCGTGCAGCGCACCGGTGAGGATGATCGATAGGGCCGCGGCCAGGACGGCGGAAAAAAGCGAGGGAAATTCAAAGGTTTGGGCAAGGGCCAGCAGGCCGCCGGCAATCAGGCCGATGACGATGCCGGCCACTGGGAAGAATCGCATCGACTGGGCCAATGGCGGCGGATCGAGGCGGCGCACGAAGGGGATTGGCAGCCTCGTCAAAAACCGAAGCGAAACAAGCACTTCCGCGAGCGGTCGGAAACCTCGGAAGAGTCCGTTGCGGGCGGGCGGAAGGTCGTTCATGGTCTCGGGCGCATTCCCATGACCTGCCATAGTGCATTTTCTCGATCCTTGCCACGAGCCTGACATGAACCGCCCTTCGCCCTTGCCGTTCGACGATATCCGCCGTCTTTTGAAGGACTTGCCTGGACCTGACGAGACCGCCGCGAAGGCGCGCGGGATCATGACGCACAATTGACCAAGCCCCCGGGAAGCCTGGGGCGGCTCGAATC
>JAAURV010000335.1 GCA_012032065.1 Hyphomicrobiales bacterium | reverse complement strand
CCTGGTGTTGAGGCGCACGGTGACTTCCTCCGCGTCGCGAACCACGTGATTGTTGGTGACGGCGTAACCATCAGCCGTCACGATGAAGCCGGAACCCTGGCCCGAACGGCCTCGCGGGTCGCGCGGCTGCGGGAAGGGCTGGCCGCGGAACTGCGGGAACTGCTCGAAGAAGTCGCGGAACTCGCGCGGCATCTCGCGCCCGCCGTCGTTGCGGCCGTCGTTCATCGCGGTGTTCTGGAATTTCACCTCGACGCTGATCACCGCGGGCATCACGCGATCCACGAGATCGGCGAATCCCAAACTGGGATCGATCGCCCCTTGCGTCTGGGCGCGCGCCTCGAGCACCGGATCGACGAATGCCGAGCCTGCGATCGCCGTTGCCGACAGAAGGCCGGCGGCGACAAGGCCCAATACGGTTTTGCGGGTCGGAATCAATTTGGCTGACATCGCGGAAGCTCCTGTTGGATGAATTCGATGGGAGCTATTTAGGAAGCGGCGGCTTACGGCAAGGTGTCCCGCGCATGAAGAATTCGTAAGCCTTGCGGCGAAAGCTGGGCAGCAAAGTGTTCCCGCGGGCGTGGCGCACGTTTACGGCCGGTCTTGTCCCGAGCTACACTGCGGCGAATATGACTCATCTCACCGCCATTGGCTTCGATGCCGACGACACGCTCTGGCACAATGAGCGTTTGTTCAAGTTGACCGAGTCCCGCTTCCGCGAGCTGCTCTCGGAACACGCCGCCCCCGATCATGTCTCTGCAACACTGCTCGAAGCGGAGAAGCGAAATCTCAATCTCTACGGCTTCGGCGTCAAAGGCTTCACCCTCTCGATGATCGAAACCGCGCTCGAAATCACCGATGGCCGCGCGCCTGCATCCGTCATATCCGAAATCCTCGCGGCGGGCCGCGAGATGCTGGCCCATCCGGTCGAAACCCTTCCCCATGTCCGCGAAACGCTCGAAGGCCTCGCCGGCCGGTTCCGGCTGGTCATGGTCACCAAGGGCGATCTCTTCGATCAGGAGCGCAAACTTGCCCAGTCCGGCTTGGGCGAGCTTTTCGAAGGCGTCGAGATCGTGAGCGGCAAGACGGCGGACACCTACCGCCGAGTCTTCGCCCGCCACGGCAGCGGCCCGGAACAGGCCATGATGATCGGAAATTCCCTCAAATCCGATATCGTGCCGGCCATCGAAGCGGGAAGCTGGGGCGTCCATGTCCCCCATGAACTGACCTGGGCTCTCGAACACGCCGAGGAGCCCCTCCATAGCCCCAGATACCGCAAAATCGCCCATTTGGGCGAGCTCGAAGCCATCATTTCGGCTATCGCCTAAAGTGACGGGCGGTCAACTGAATCCGCCCATTGCGTAAGAATTGTCGCGCCAGGTCCGCTGGTGACGCAATCGGCGGATTGACATGGCGGCTTCGCCATAATCCGCCATTGATTGCTTCCCAACGATCCTGCACCGGACGGCAAGGCTGTCAATGCTTCGCGCCCATTTGGGGGCGCGAACCCCGAAGGGGCTTGGCATTGATAGGCTTGCTGGCCGGTGCGACCCTGAGAAAAGCAATCGGTGAAGCAGGCTCTCGCCGGCCCAGCGCCGGAATCCCGCCGCCAGTCCGTCTAACTCTCGCAAGGCAACATCCATTGCGGAGGAAAACGATGAGAAAGGGACTGAAATACGGGGCATTAGCGTTTCTGGCGACCGCCGCCGGAACCATGGCCGCGGAGGCCAACGAGCCATTCGTGCCGAGAGGCGAACGGCTGTTTGCCCTGTTCGACACCGACAAGAACGGCGCGATGAGCAAGCCGGAGTTTCTGCTCCGGGCCGAAAAACGCTTCCTCCGCGCTGACGCCAATTCCGATGGCGCGGTGACTGCCGCCGAGATCGACGCCCAGCTGGCCAAGGCCATTGAGCGCCGCCGCGCCCGCATGATGGCCAACATGGATCAAGACAAGGATGGCAGTGTCACGCGGGAAGAACTCGACAAATACGTCGAAGCGATGTTCGATGGCGCCGATGCGAACGGAGATGGCGGAGTGTCGATGGATGAGGCGCGTGGTTTCAGGTTGGCGAAATGGCGAAAGTCGCTCGAAAGCAAGCCTGCCAACTGACGCCGGGCCTAAGGCCCGCGCGTGAGTGTGGCCCCAGGCCGGAAATGGGCCGGGACGGCGGATGGCGATTTGCTCGCCTCCGCCGCCCTGGGCGATTCCACGGCCTTCGCCGAACTGGCCACCCGTTACTACGCCCCGGCTTACCGTCTCGCCTGGCGGCTGTGTGGCAACCAGACGGATGCGGAAGACGTGGCCCAGGAGGTCTTCGTCAAGCTGTGGAAGGATCCAGCACAGGTCCGCCAGGCAGCGGCATTGAAGGGCTGGATTATGCGCGCCGCCTCGAACGGGGCCATCGACCGCTTGCGGCGGAGGAAGACGGCGAGTTTGGACGAGGCGATCGAAGTCTCCGATGCGCAGCCCGGCGCGGTAACGGTTCTCGAGGGCAATGCCGCGTCGGCGAGGGTCGTCTCGGCAATGGCGGCGCTGCCCGAACGACAACGGCAGGCCTTGGCGCTGGTCTATTACGAGAATTTCGGCAACGCCGAGGCTGCCGCGATCATGGAGACCACCGTGGAAGCAATCGAGTCGCTTCTGACCCGCGCGCGCAAATCCCTGCGCGACAGCCTCTCGGGCGAGTGGCGCGATCTTCTTGACGGTGTTACGGCATTAGGCAAGTGAGTTGGATTGAAATGGACGAGACGGCAAGGAAACGGATGCGGGAAATTCTGGAGGCCTATGGCGCCGATCCCAGGCGCTGGCCCGCTGGAACGCGCTTGCCCGTTGGCGCGCTTGTTGCCGAGGTGAAAGCCGCCGCCGAGGCCGACAGCATTCTCGATCTGGCAAAAGCCCCCGTCTATTCACCGGATGCAATCGCGAATCTCTTGGCATCCCTCCCTTCCAGGCAAGGCGCGGAAGTCGTGCGGTTCCCCGGCCCCCGTTCGAAACCCCGTCTCAGCTGGGCCTTCGCAGCGCCGCTCGCCGCATCGCTGATGCTCGGCATCTATCTGGGAGCCGCCGGAAGCGTCGGCCGGTTCTTGCCCCAGGACGATGTAGCCTGGCTCGATGATGTTTCGGATACCGGTCTTGAAGATGCCGAGGATGTAGCCGAGGAAAATCAGTCATGAGCGCGGCTGACACACCCGAGCCGAAGCGCCGGCGCTGGCTTCCCGAATTGAAGTCGCGCTGGTGGTCGGCGCTTCTCATCGCCTCGCTGGCAATCAACCTGTTGATCGCCGCGGCAGTGGTCACGCATTTCGTGCGCGGCGGCGGTGGCCGCTCCGAAAGTTTGGGCCGTCCAGGCTACGCCCAGCTCATCCCGCGCAAATTCTTCTCCGATCTCCCGCGCGAGCGCCGCCGCGAACTTTACGATGTCTTGAAAAAGTACCGCGGCGATTTCCGCACCGGCCGCGAGGACGCCCGCGCCAACGCCCTCAAGCTTGCAGACGCTCTC
>JAAURV010000334.1 GCA_012032065.1 Hyphomicrobiales bacterium | reverse complement strand
TCTTTGCCAAATATCCCAATCTCAAAACGCACTATGACCGCGTGGCGGCGCGGCCCAGGATCGCCGAGGTCTGGAAGCGCAACGGCATGCCTTAGAGCACCCGGCGATCAGTTGGAATCAACTGATCGCCGATAAGGTGCTCGAAAATCAATAATTTAGCGCAACTTTCCGCACTCAACCGCTACGCACTTGAGCGCCCGTTGCGCTAGGCCGCCTGTTCCGCAGGAACTCCAAGCCCCAGCACGCGGCATATGGCGTAGACCAGTTCGGCGCGGTTGAGCGTATAGAAGTGGAAGTCGGTCACCCCCTCGCGCTGGAGCGCGTGCACCTGGTCCGCGGCGATCATGGCGGCGACGAGGTTGCGGGTTTCGGGCTCTTCGTCGAGGCCGTAGAAACGCCGCTCCAACTCCGGCGGAATATGCGCGCCGCATTTCGCGGCGAATTCCTTGACGCGGGCGAAGTTGGTGATGGGCAGGATGCCGGGCACGAGGTTGATCTTGATGCCGCGCGCGGCGATGCGGTCCCGGAGCCTCAGGAAGAACGAATTGTGGAAGAAAAACTGCGAGATGGCGCGAGTAGCGCCGTTTTCCGCCTTGTCGGCCATGAAGGCAAGATCTTCCTCGATCGAAACGGAATCGGGATGGCGTTCGGGGTAGCCTGTGACCGAAATTTCGAAACCGCCCAGTTCGCGGATTCCGCGCACCAAGTCAGCGGCGTTCCGGTAGCCTTCGGGATGCGGGGTGAATCTTGTGCCCACGCCGCCCGGCGGATCGCCGCGCAGCGCCAGAATGTGGCGCACCCCGGCATCGCGGAAATCGCGCACCACGGCGTTCACTTCGTCCTTGCTGGCGCCGACGCAAGTCAGATGCGCGGCGGGTTTGAGACTCGACTCGTTGCAAATGCGGCGAACCGTGTTGAGCGTGCGGTCGCGCGTGGTGCCGCCCGCGCCATAGGTGACGGAGACGAATGACGGCTGGATGGTTTCGAGGCGTTTGAGCGCCGTCCAGAACGAGGCTTCGGCTTCGCCGGGTTTGGGCGGAAAGAACTCGAATGAAACGCGCAAACGTTGCGATGCGTCGGTCATGAGAGCTCCTGTTCGACAGCCAGGCGGGTGGGTTGGGTGCGCGGCTTTTTGATTCCTTCCGCGAGCCACAGCGACACGGTGAGGCCCGCGCCTTGTTGCAGCCACGGCGGGGCCAGCACATCGTGAGTCACGGCCCGCGCACCGGCGCGCGCCAGCCATTCGTTCATGTGTTCGTTGGAAACACCAAGGCGGCGGTGGGCATGCTGCTCGCGCAATTGCTCCATATCGTGCGGCGCGAAATCGACGATCAGCATGCGCCCTCGGGCGACAGCACGCGCCGCGCTTCCATCAAGGCGCGGCCCGGATCGTCAAGGAAATGCAGCACCTGGTGGATGGTCACGAGGTCCGCCGAACCGTCGGAAAATGGCAGGGCGTAGATATCGCCGAGCCGCACTTGCACGTGACGGTGCCCTTCGCGCTCAAATCGCGCGCGCGCGATCGCCAGCATCTCGCGGCTCGAATCGATTCCGATGGCTTGCGCCGCCAACGGTGCGAAGAGCGAGAGGATGCGCCCGGTTCCGGTGCCGAGATCGATAAGGGTTTTTTACCGTCGTGCCGCCGGCGATCTTGAGCATCGCCGCTTCCACGTCTTCCTCGCGGACGTGGAGCGAGCGCAGCTTCTCCCAGTTGGCGGCATTGCCGGCGAAGTAACTCGCGGCCACGCCGGCGCGGTGGGATTTGATCTCCTCGAGACGGGCGAGGTCACGCGCGAGCACACCGTCCGCGCCGGGCAGCAGTTCGACAATGGATCTGGCTAACGCCCCCCGTGCGGCCAGACTCATTCTGCCGGAACAGCACCCAATTTCCTTCCTTGTGGCGGGCGAGCAGGCCTGCCTCGGCCATCAGTTTCAGATGGCGGGAAACGCGCGGCTGGCTCTGGCCCAAGATCTGGGTCAGTTCGCTGACATTGAATTCGCCATGCGAAAGCACGAACAGGAGGCGGATCCTGGTGGTTTCGGCGGCGGCGCGCAGGCCTTCGAGCAAATCTTCCATGGAGCATCCTGGTTCATAATCACATAAACATATCTTTATGTCTCGCACAATATGAGATATGTTGCGGCGACAGCTGTTCCTTGCACCCCGCAGCCCGAAATTATTGTCGCAGTCGCGGGGTGTTGACTTGCTTTTCCATGTTTCGAAGGCCAATTGCGCCGCCGTGGACAAACGCTTGAGGGGGCAACCGCAAGCTGTTTGGAGGCTTGATGAAGGACGGTCGTTACTCTCGCATTTCACGCCGCGGTTTCACCGCGCTGCTTTTTGCGAGTTCAATGGTTCCGGCGGGCGCGGCGCGAGCAGCGCTTACGCCGGCCGAGGAATATGTCACGCGAATCGCGGACGATGTCATGCGGCTTGCCAATAGCGGCCAGAAGGGCAACGCCCTGCGCGGCAGGTTCGCGGCGGTTCTCGAGCGCTATGTGAACTTGCGGTCAATCGCAAACTTCTCCCTCGGCCAGTATCAAAAGCAGCTTCCACCCGACAAGAAGGAAGAGTTTTACAGGCTTGTGAGCAATTATTCGGCGGCGCTCTTCGTCTATTACGTGGAGGATTTCCGGGGCTCCGAACTTGAGATCACTTCGACCTCCCAACAAGGCAAGTTCACAACGATCATGAGCGCCATCAAGCTCAAGGGCGGCGGCCGCGAGCAG
Source organism: Hyphomicrobiales bacterium (assembly GCA_012032065.1). GTDB lineage: Bacteria > Pseudomonadota > Alphaproteobacteria > Rhizobiales > Aestuariivirgaceae > Aestuariivirga. The sequence goes on along the minus strand of JAAURV010000334.1, from coordinate 769 downwards.
GTGCGCTGGCGGCTGGTTCCAACGGGCGGCGGATACCGGGTGAGCGATGTCAATCTCAAGGGCATCTGGCTCACGATTTCGATGAAGAAGCGGTTCAGCGATACGCTGAAGCGCTCGAAGGGCGATTTCGGCGCGCTTTTTGCCGAGCTGCGCGAAGCGGAAACGTGGTAGGATTACCCGGGCGGCCGGCCGGGAAATTTACATTCTGTAAACCATATCGGGCCGATCACCACGGCTAAGAAGAGGCATGATGACGAATCGGATGCGGGGAGTGTCGAAGACGTTGAGCCGTCGCGCGGCGATCGCCGCGGCGGCAGTGTTTCTGCTTGCCATGCCGGCCGCGGCGGGAGACCACCCCTCGATCTCCTACATGAAGCAGGTGGGCAAGGACCTTCTGAACGCCCACCGGCAGGGAACCGTTTCGAGCTTCTCCAACGCCATGCGCAAGCATGCGGACGTCACCGGCATCGCGCTCTATTCGCTGGGCCAGTACAAGGGCAAGCTCGCGAACGGCCAGCGCTCGCGTTACTATTCCGGCGTGCTGACGTTCATGGCGCGCTATTTCGCCGACCAGTCGCGCGAGTTCCGCGTGGCCAAATACGAGATCGGCGAAGCCACCATCGACAAGAACAAGGAAGTTCTGGTCAACAGCAAGGTCTATCTCCTGAGCGGCAAGACCTACAACGTGTCCTGGCGTCTCGGATGGCGCGACGGGCGCTACAAGGTGCTCGACGCCAAGGTGCTCGGCTTCTCGCTGGTCTATCTCCAG
>JAAURV010000333.1 GCA_012032065.1 Hyphomicrobiales bacterium | reverse complement strand
AGATCGGTCAGCTGCAGGCGTGGGATCGCGGCGTGCCACGAGGCGGGCAGGTTCGCTTTCGACACCGAGACGACCGGGCTAGACGCGATGCAGGCCGATCTCGTCGGCTTCTCGCTCGCTGTGTCGCCCGGCAAAGCCTGTTACGTTCCGCTTGCACACACAAGTGGCGGCGGTGATCTGTTCGATGGCGGCAGCGGCGGCGACATTCTCGATGGCCGCGGCGGTATCGACACGATGAGGGGCGGCAAGGGCGAGGACACCTACTATGTCGATAACGCCGGCGATGTCGTGGCCGAGAACCCAGGCGAGGGCACCAAGGATGCGATCTATTCGTCGGTCGATTTCGACCTTGATCTTGCACCAAATGTCGAAACCTGTTCGCCGCCGCAACCGCAATCGCGGGCCTTAAACTCGGCGGCAGCGCTGGCGACAACTACATGCGCGGTTCAAGCTTCAAGGACACGGTCATCGGCGATGCGGCAACGATTTTCTGAACGGGGGGCTCGAAGCCGATCTCATGATCGGCGGGCTCGGCAACGATATCTTCTACGTCGATCATGTCTCGGACATCGTGCAGGACGGAGTGGGCGAAGGGACCACGGACACGGTTTATGCGTCGGTCAATTTCACGCTCGGCGCTGGGCAGGAGATCGACTACCTCAATGCCAATGCCGGGCTGTCCGGATTGACGCTCGCCGGCAACGATCTCACCAACCGCATCAGGGGCAGCAACGGCGGCAATGATGCGCTGGACGGCGGTGGGGCGGGCGACATTCTCTATGGTCAGGCGGGCGACGATCGGCTTACGGGAGGCCTGGGCGTCGACTCCATCTACGGCGGCACCGGAAAGGACACGTTCGTTCTGCGCAATTTGTCGCTCGATCGCGATGTGCTGCTCGATTATGTGGCGGTTGACGATACGCTCGAGGTCTCGGCGGCGCTCTTTGGAGGAGGGCTCAAAGTGGGCGTGCTGGCGGCGAACCAGTTCTTGTCGAACCTTGACGGCAATGTCGCCAATGGCGGATCGGCGATCACGCGCTTCGTCTACAATTCGGCGTCGGGCCTGCTCTATTTCGATGCCGATGGCACAGGTGCCGCAGCTAAGGTGCTGATCGCGCAATTGCCCAGCCTGCCGTCGCTCACTTTCGACGACATACTCGTCGTGACCTGACGCGGCTCAGGCCGCGAGCTTCGACTGCTGCATGGCGCGCTCGACGGTCTCGATCAGCTTCTCGGGCTGAACGGGTTTCCTCATGTAATCGAAGAGCTTGAGATGGAGCGCGCGGAGCTGGGTGGCTTGCTCGACCTCGGCGGTGATCATCACATAGCTCGCCTTGCAACCCAGCGCCTGCAGGGTTTCCACGACATCCAATCCGTTTTTGATGCTCCCCAGGCGATAATCAAAGAGGCCTACGGCGAATGTCCGGGCGACGGCGAATTCGATGGCCGACTCTGGGTCAGCAAACGCTTTCACGCGGTAGCCATAGTCGGCCAGAAGTTCGGCGACGCTCGCCAGCAAATCGACGTCGTCGTCGAGGATCAGAATATCCACGTGTTTGGCTTGGCCCTGCATGGTCCCCTCATGTCCTGTGGGGATGTCTTAGCGCAGCAGCTTTTGCACCTGCCTAAAGATATTGTTTCAAATTTTCAGCGTCAGGCATGAATCGCGCGCTTTGCAACCGCAAGGGCGGCTTCCTTGACAGCCTCCGCAAGAGTGGGGTGCGCGTGGCAGGTGCGGGCCAAGTCCTCGGCCGAGCCGCCAAATTCCATCAGCACAGCCACTTCGTGGATGAGTTCGCCAGCGCCAATGCCGACGATATGCGCGCCGAGCACACGGTCGGTTGTGGCATCCGCAAGAACCTTAACAAATCCCTCGGTTTGCTGGTTCGCCTTGGCGCGGCCGTTGGCGATAAACAGGAACTTGCCGGAGACATAGTTAACGCCTTCTGCCTTCAGCTCTTCCTCGGTTTTGCCGACGGCGGCGACTTCCGGACTGGTGTAGACGACGCCGGGGATTACGCCGTAGTTCACGTGCCCTGCTTGTCCTGCCATCATTTCAGCCAGCGCCACGCCTTCGTCTTCCGCCTTGTGGGCGAGCATCGGGCCTTTGATGACGTCGCCAATGGCATAGATGCCGTCGACGTTTGTCCTGTAGTGGGCGTCCACTTCAATGCGGCCCTTGGCATCGCGCTTGACGCCGGCTTCCTCGCAGCCGAGGCCATCGGTGTAGGGCTTGCGGCCCACGGCGACGAGAACGGTTTCGGCGGAGAGTTTCTCCGCGCCGCCGCCCGCGGCCGGCTCGACATCAAGCGTCACCTTGCCCTTGGTTTTCTTTGCGGATGTCACCTTGCTCGCCAGTTTGAACGTGAAGCCCTGCTTTTCGAGAATGCGCTGGAAGGCCTTGGCGCATTCGAGGTCCATGCCGGGGAGGATGCGGTCGAGATACTCGACGACAGTGACCTTTGACCCGAGCCGTGCATAGACCGAACCCAATTCGAGACCGATGACGCCGGCGCCGACTATGGCGAGGCTTTCCGGCACATGACCGAGTTCGAGGGCGCCTTCCGAGGTTACGATCTGCTTCTCGTCGATCTCGATGCCAGGAAGGGGCGTCACCTCCGACCCAGTTGCGATCACAATGTTCTTCGTCTCGATAACCTCGCCCGCAACTTCGACTTTGCCGGGGCCCAGGATTTTCGCAGCGCCACGCTTCACGTCGATCTTGTTCTTCTTGAACAGGAAGTCGATGCCTTTTGTGTTGCCGTCGATGGCTTCCTGCTTGAATGTCATCATCTTCGCGAAATCGAGTTTCGGCGAGGCTGCAATGCCCATTTCGCGAAACTGTGGCCCGCCTCGTGATAGAGCTCGGAGGCATGCAGCAGCGCCTTCGAAGGAATGCAGCCGATGTTGAGGCAAGTGCCCCCATGCGTGGTGCGCTTTTCGGCGACCGCCACTTTCATCCCGAGCTGTGCGGCCCGGATAGCGCAGACATAACCGCCGGGACCGGTGCCGATGACGAGGAGATCGTAGGTCATGATATTTTTCCAGTTAGTTGCCGTAGAAGTACTTTTTGATTCGGGCGTCAGAGAAATTCGACTTGGCTAGGTCCTCAATTCCGATTGCGCTTAGGAAGTAATCGATTCTGAAATCATTCCCACCACTGTGGTGCGCTCCAATCTCGTACTCAAGGGCGAGCCTCCTTCTCCCATTGACCCAAACGATTAAGATCTGCCGTGCAGGGTTTGAGCGGACGAAGTAGTCTTCGAGGCTTAACGCGACGAATGCGCCGGATAAAGTCTCTATGGTTTTCCATTCATGACGGCCAAAACTTATGCTGAGATCGCCAACGTTCGGCCATGTATATTGATCCTTGCTCTGCAGATCCCGGCCCCCCAATCTGCGGCTGAATAAGATGGCAACAATCTGATGCAGTAGAATACAGGGTTGGCTTCGTGGCTAAAGAAAACCTTGTAGCCCGGGGAGGCGTGCGGGGTTTCCGCCATGCCCCACAACCATTTTCCCCTTCTGTTCAACTTCAACGAAATCAAG
>JAAURV010000034.1 GCA_012032065.1 Hyphomicrobiales bacterium | reverse complement strand
TGCCACTCGCCATCGCTTACCCCTTCACCGCGCCCGCAGCACGCCCTTGGAATGAACCTTTGCAGCAGGATCGCCATCAGGATCACCGGAATGATCATGACCACGATGATGGCGGACATCTCCCACCACAACACGCCCTTTTCGCCCGCGTTCTTGGCGGCAACGGTGATCGGCATGGTCTGCGCCTTGGCTGTCGCCAGGAACACCGCGAACAGATATTCGTTCCAGTTCAGGATGAGCGTGAGCAGCGTTGTCGCCGCGAGTCCTGGCCGGGTCAGAGGCAGCACGATGTCCCAGAAGATCGCAAACCGCGTCGCGCCATCGAGCTGGGCCGACTCTTCCAGTTCGATCGGCAAATTGGCGAAAAAGTCGTGCATCAGCCACACGACGATCGGAAGATTGGCCACCGCATAGACGATGATCAGAGCCAGATGGCTGTCGAGAAGGCCCACGGCCTGAAACATCATGTAAATCGGAATGATCACGACGATCGGCGGCAGGATGCGCTGGGATATGATCCAGAACAGGATGTCGTTGTTGCCGAGCGTATTCTTGAAGTTCTTGCCGATGGCGCGGGCGAGGAAGAAGAACAGCGCGAGGCCAACGGCGGAAGCCAGCGACCAGTGGACCCCAAGGTAGCGCGACACCAGGATCACACCGAGGGCAATCAGCACGAACATGAAGATGTTGCCGAATTTCGGCCTGTACTGAATGCGCGCCAGCGCATAGGCCGCCATGCTGCCAACGCTAACGCAAAGGGCGGTTGACAGAATGCTGATCACCAGTGAGTTGGTGAAAGCGAGATAGATCTTGCAGATTTGCGGCTCCATGGGCTGCACGGCCACGATCGGGGAAAGCGCCCACGCAACGGAATTGTAAGCGAGAAGCCCGAACTGCCGAGCGATGGCATAAGGCCCGCAATTGTCGTCCTCGGTGAACTGCGCGATCCACGCGCCGGCCGTCGGCTGGAAATCCACGAAGGGAAGGTAGAACGGCCCCTGATTGACCGCCGCCGCATCCTTGAACGACGTGATGACCACCCAATAGATCGGAAAAAGCACGAACAGCGACCACAGGATCAGGAGCACATGGGCGACAAGGCTTGCAAACGGCGACATCTTGCCGACAACGGGCGGCTCGAAAAGCCGCTCCATGAGACCGCGGTTCGCCTTCTCGAACTTGAACGGCGCGTCGGTCATGCCTTTGCCTTCCGCAATTGGCCAATCACCACATAGTTGAAGAACGACGCGCACACGACCACGGTCAGGATCAGCAGCAGATAGGCGATTGCCGCGGATGAGCCCATGTCGTTGGCGCGCCAAATGTACATGGAATGCAGCGTCATCGATTCGGTCGAAGAGCCGGGCCCGCCGCCGGTCATGATGTTCGGAAGGTCAACCAGCTTGAAGGCCTCGATCATGCGGATCAGCAGTACGGTGACCGCAACCGGAATGATCTGTGGCCAGATGATCTCGCGAAAGATTTGGACGCTCGATGCGCCATCCACCTGAGCCGCCTCCACATGGTCCTTCGCCACGTTTTCCAGTGCCGCGAGCATGGTGATGAAGATGAATGGAATCCATTGCCAGGAGTCGCAGATCATCATTACGAAACGCGAGGCCCATGGGTCCACCGACCAAACCCAGGTATCGACTGTGGCCGATCCAAACAATGGCTGGAATGGCCCCTTGGTGATGTCCGCCACCATTTTCATGGCATAGCCGACGCCCAATGGCGTGATCATCAGCGGAATGAAAAAGATGACACGGAAAAAGTTCTTTCCCGAGATGGGTTGCGAGCACAGGAAAGCCAGTCCCGTGCCGATGACGAATTGCGGCGCGCAGCCGATGATCACGTAAAACAGCGTCGTCAGCAGCGTGCCCCATCGGGTTCCCCGAAAGCACGGTTGAGCCGATGAGCCACGCAACGAACATGGCGGTCGCCGCGGAGATGAGGCGGCCAATCATGCCCACCCAGCTGGTTTTGGAAATGGACGTGTAGAGCCACCAAAGCAGCGCCGCCGCCACGGCGGTGGTGAATATCCAGCCAAACGCGCTCATCGTTGTAATCTTGCCAAGGAAATGCACCTGCTCGGTGCCAAAAAACTGCTTGGCGAAATTGCGAAAGCCGACAAAGCGGAAATTGAGGCCATCAGCCCCGAACTTGACTTGGCTGATGGCGAACAGAATGGAATAGAAAGTCGGAAAGATCGCGAAGATTGCGATGAGCATGACCGCGGGCGCAATGAAGAATGTCCGCGAGTGGCGGTCCATCCATTCGCCCCAAGATTCTTCCGGCATTGTTTGAAGCGTCGAACTCACGCCGATACTTGTTGCATCAATGCGCTTGGCGGGCAAGGGCGCGGGTCATGCGGCAGTGGAATTGAACGAAACCGGGGATTGCTCCCCGGCTTCCGGTCCAGAGTTGAGTTAGCCGCCACCCAGCGCAAGCGCCTGGGCCTTGATCTGGGCGTCGCGGCCGAATTCTTCGGTCGTTTCCTCCCAGCCGGCTTCGATGTTCTTCAATGCTTCTTCGACCGTGATTTCGCCGGCGAGATAGCGGGCGAGTTCCGTGTCGAGAACCACGGAGGTGTACTTCTGCGCGCCGGGGATCTTCATATCCGACGCCATGTTTGCGTTGTTCAAAGCGCCGTTGATGGCGCCGAGATAGTTCTCGGCGAGATCGGCGGGCATGCCGGCCTTCACCCACAGGTCCGTGCTCGCGAGCTGCGAGTTGCGGTAGGGGTTGTAGCCAGTGGCGCCGATCGTCACGTCGACGTTCGATTGCGCCGCCTGGTTCATGTAGGAGAGGAACGCATAAGCCGCGTCCTTCTTCTTCTGGTCGGCCTTGGCGTTGATGGCGCCGGCCCAGCCGCCGAAGGCGGCGAACGGCGCATAGTTGATGCCGTCGATCGAGTGCGGCGCATTTTCCTTCGTCACCGGCACAAGCTTGCCCGTGGCGCGGTCGAGCACTTCCTTGGAACCCATAGCGGATATCGCGAAGATGAGTCCCTTGACGCTTGCGGCATCGGGATCGAGTTGCAGCGTGCCGGGATCGCCCCATTCCACCATCAGTCCGCAACGGCCGGCCTTGAACAGGCCGCGCGTGTCGCCGATGTCCATGTTGAGTTCTTCCGGCGGACCGAATTCGCCCGTTGCCTTGTAGAGCTCGAAGGCCTTCTTCCAGCCGTCGTTGTTGACGACTGGCTTCATCGTCGCGGCGTCAAAGTGAAAGCCCTGAGCCGTGCCCTGCGTCTGCACGATCGGCGCGGCGAAGGTCTGGATGGCGAAGTAGGACTGCGCGTTGCGCTTCTTGAAGATGCAAGAGCCATAGTCGCCCTGGCCATCGCCATTCATGTCCTGGTTATGGATCGCCTTGGCAACGGCTAGATAGTCTTCCCAGGTCTTGGGCGGCTGCTGGCCAGCTTTCTCGAGAACGTCCTTGCGATAATAAACCATCTGGAAGTCGCCATCGACCATCAGAAGCTTGGTCTTGCCGCCGACCTTCTGGCCGAACTCGCGGAAGTAGGGCGCGACGTCGTCGAGATTGAGCGCCTTGTCCTTCTCGACATAAGGCGTCATGTCTTCAAGAAGACCGGCCGCGTCGAGTTCGACGCCCCAACCCGCCGCGAACACGCCGACGTCGATCGAGTTCGTGCCGGTCGACCAGTCGTTCTGGATCTTCGGGAAGATTTCCGCGAACGGAACTTCCGTCACCACGATCTTGCCGCCGGTCGCGGCTTCGAATTCCTTGCCGCGCTCGGCCAGGCGGCCGGCGATCACATAACCGGGCCGTGTCAGAATGTTGACGGTGACACCGTCGAATTCGCCGGCCACTGCGGCCGACGAAGCGAGGCCGCATGCGGCGGCCCCAGCCAGTAAAGCGCTGGCCATTAGTTTCCGAAACATTTTAGTCCTCCCATATATGGCGGCGGGTCTCCGCCTGCCTGATTAAACCTTAGCCTGACTGTCGTCCGAGTCAATTGATCAATCCGAGTGACGTATCCTCAGGGCGTGATGCGGTAAAAGCGGGCTGCCGTCCCGCCGAAGATATCGTCCTTTCCCTTGCTGTCTCCGGCGATTGCCTTGGCGGCCTGCCGCCATGAGGCGTAACTGCCGTTCAGTTCCAATACCGGCCAGTCGGAACCCCACATGACACGGTCTGGCCCGAACACGCGGATCACGTGTTCGGCGTAGGGCCTGAGCGTTTCCACCGTCCAGCCAGGGTGAGCTTCCGTCGCGATGCCGGAGAGCTTGCAGAACGCCGGCGTCGTCCGCGCGATCCGCTCCATCTTCCCGGCCCAGCCATCGAACGCGGCATCGCGGATCGCGGGCTTCATGCAGTGATCGATCACCGCGCGCATCTTCGGATAGCGGTCGAAGAGCTTCTGGAAGTTGTCGAGATGAATGGGAAAGCCCAGCGCATCGAAGGTGAGATCGAGATCGATAATTGCCTGATACGCCCACTGTAGATCGGCGCGGTGCATCCAATCGGCATCGGCGATGTCCTGAATCATCGGACGTACGCCTGCGAATTTAGGATGCTTCGCGAAGCGCGCCATGTGCTTTAGATCATCGCGGTTCTCGAAATCGGTCCAGCCAACGACCTTGGCCACGAATGGGGTCGCATCCGCGATGCCCAGCATATATTCGGTCTCGTTCACCGTCGGTGCGGCCTGCACCAGCACCGTCTTGTCGATGCCATGTGCCTTGCGGTGCGCCTCGAAATCGGCGGGCAGGATCGCGCGCCGGATGGGCGCCGCGCCTTCGCTGTCCATCCAATAATAGTCGCCGCGCCCCGGAGACCAGAAGTGCTGATGCGCGTCGATGATCATCGCCTTACTCCTCGTCGAACCGCGCCGCCACCAGCGTTTCCAGCGCCGCGATAGCCGGTTCCGCTTGTGGCCCCGAAGCGGAAACCAGGATCGATGTTCCAAGCGCCGCGCCCAGCATCATCAATCCCATGATCGAAGTGGCAGGCACGGTCTGCCCGTCCCGGCTCACCGTGATGCTGGCATCGTAGCCTTCCGCGCATTTGACGAATTTGGCCGAGGCCCGCGCATGCAGGCCTCGCTGGTTCACGATCGCCAGTTCACGTTCGATCGTCGCCATCAATCCCCCAGGATTTGGCTGGCGATATTGATGTACTTGCGGCCGGCATCCTGAGCGGCGGCGGCTGCCTTGTGCAGATTCATTTCCTTGCGCACGCGCGCGAGCTTGACCAGCATCGGAAGATTGAGCCCGGCGATCACTTCCACCTTGCCTTCCTCGAGCAGCGAAATGGCGAGGTTGGAAGGCGTTCCACCGAACATGTCGGTCAGCACGATGACACCCTGTCCCGAGTTGGCGCGCACGACGGCGGCGGCGATGTCGTTTCTTCGCGCTTCCATCTTGTCGTCGGGGCCGATGGCGATGGCTTCGATGCCCTCTTGCGGGCCGACGATATGCTCCAGCGCATAACGGAATTCGTCGGCCAACCGGCCGTGCGTGACGAGCACCAAACCAATCATCTGCGTCTCAAGCCAAAACCCATGGCAGGGGCAATCTCCCGCAAGGCCGCGCAATCTGCTCCGATAATTTGCGGCGCGCAACTGGTTATGAAGTCATTCAAAATCAAGCGCCGCCCTGACCCGCGCCGGGGCGGAAGCCAATGTGGAATCGATCCTCACGGCACGTAACGCAATGCCAAGAACATCGATGCTCTCCGAAGCTTCCGGCATCCGCTCGATTTTGCGGTGTTCGGTGAGCATGATCGCGAGCGTTAGTTCCACGGTGCGGCGCGTCTTGACTGGCGCGATGCCAATTCCGCGGATTTCGAGTTTACCAAGGAGACTGGCCGGTGCTCGCGCCAACAGGCGATTGCCAGTCCGGGTCACGGTTACTTGATCGTCGGAAACAAGCTCTGCGCCAAGCATTTTGCGCCCAATGCCGCGTCCCGGCTGGTCGATCAATCGCAGCGCGAGATCGGACTTGCCCGAACCGGGCGGCCCAAGAATGAGAACGCCGCGTCCGCCGATGGCAACGCAGGTTCCATGCATCGTCGCTTCAGGCTTTGTTTTGCGGAGACCAGTCATCTTCGACAGCCGGAATGCGGACCACGAAACGAGCGCCGAGAATGGCGCGCTCGCCATCGGGGCCTACTTTCCCCAACCGGTTCTCCGCCCAGATTCGGCCCTTGTGTGCGTCGATAATCTGTTTGGAGATCGAAAGCCCGAGCCCCGAGTTCTTCCCGAAAGAACCTTCCGGCCTGTCGGTGTAGAAGCGCTCGAACACGCGGTCGAGATTGTCGGGCCTGATGCCGGGGCCTGCATCCTCCACGCGAAACTCCACCTCTTTCGCCGCGCGGCGCACGCGCACATGGATCTTGCTGCCGGGTGCCGTGAACGAACGCGCATTGTCGAGCAGATTGCGCACGACTTGCCCCAGCCGCGAGTCATGCGCCAGCACCATGTAGGCGCGCACCGGATCGACTGACGCCGGCGCGCGGTGCACATCGAGCGTGATTTCCGCCTGATCTTCTTTGCGCGTTTCGTTGGCGAGCGAAACGATCGCCGCCAGAAGCTTTGTCATGTCGATGGGCGCGGTTTCGGCTCGCGCCAATTCGGCATCGATCCGCGATGCGTCGGAAATGTCGGTGATCAGCCGGTCGAGCCGGCGCACGTCGTGCTTGACGATAGCGATCAGCCGCGCCCGTTGCTCCTCCGTCTTCACAAATAGCAGCGTCTCGACCGCGCTGCGCAAGGATGTCAGCGGGTTCTTGAGCTCATGGCTCACATCGGCGGCGAAGGCCTCGATCGCGTCGATCCTGTTATAGAGCGCGCCAGTCATGTCGCGGAGCGAGCCTGAAAGATGTCCGATCTCGTCGCGCCTGGCCGTGAAGTCCGGAATCTCGACGCGCTTGTCGATGCCTCGGCGCACCCGCTCCGCCGCCGCCGAAAGCCTGCGGATCGGCTCGGCGATCGTTCCCGCGAGCAAGACGGACAGGAGCACCGCCACAAGTGCCACGAACCCGAAGGTCATCAGAACGATCCTGCGCTCGCCCGCGAGCCGCGTATCGATCTCGCCGCCCGTGGTCGACAGCACAAGCGCGCCGAGAACCGCCCGGAACCGCTGCACCGGAACCGACACGAGCACGATAATCTCCCGTCTCTCGTCCACGCGGACAACGCTCACCGAAGCGCCATTGAGCGCCGCCGCGACTTCGGGAAACTCCCGGCCATTGTCGATCCCGTACTCCTTCTGCAATGGATAGGTCGAGGCGAACAGCCAGTCGTTGATGCGCCGCCACCAGCCTATGATCGGATTGGGCGCGGGTTCAGGACGCGCGAGATCCGATTGTATGATGTCGCCCCGCCCGTAGAGGAACCGGCTGTCGACCACCAGATTGCCCTGGGGATCGATAATCCGTGCACGGACGGTTGTGTTGGTGAGCAGCCGCCGGAGCACCGGCGCCACGGTTTCGGGATTGATCGGAAAGTCGAAGTTGGATGCCGACTCGTCCGGCGGCACCGCTTCCTGCTCGGTATCGAGAAGATCCGGATCGATGACGATGGAACCGGTGTCGGCGGTGGCCGAACCAGCCACCGCAGCGGCAATGATATGGGCCTGGGTTGTGAGGCTCTGGACGCGGGCCTCGATCAGCCCCTCGCGGAACTGGTTAAAGTAGAGAATGCCCGTCACCAGGATGGCCAACCCCGCGAGGTTGAGCAGTACGATACGGCTCGTAAGCCGCGCGGGCGCAAGCCTGTGCACCCACCACAACAGACTATGCCGTGGCGGCGGCGCATCGCCCGGATCGTCTGCGTCTTCCGGTTCGGCGAGCTCTGGAGCTTCCGGTTCTTTGGTTTTGTCGAGCACCGGCCCCTGGGGCCTCCTGAAGGTTACTGCTCCTTGAAGCGGTAACCCACGCCGTAGAGTGTTTCAATGCCGTCGAAGGCGGCGTCGACCTGGTTGAACTTCTTGCGTAGCCGCTTGATGTGGCTGTCGATGGTCCGGTCGTCGACGTAGACCTGGTCGTCATAGGCCGCATCCATGAGTGCATCGCGGCTTTTGACGATCCCTGGCCGCTGCGCCAGAGACTGCAAAATAAGGAACTCGGTCACGGTAAGCGTTACCGGCTTGCTATCCCAAGTGCAGGAATGCCGGTCCGGGTCCATGGCAAGCTTGCCGCGTTCGATAACCTTGGCGGCTTCCTGCGGCTGGGCCTGACCATCGCGGGCGCTTGCCCGCCTCAACACTGCCTTCACCCTCTCCACCAAAAGCCGCTGCGAAAACGGCTTCTTAATGAAATCGTCGGCACCCATCTTGAGGCCGAAGAGTTCGTCGATCTCGTCGTCCTTGGAGGTGAGGAAGATGACCGGCAGGTCGCTTTTCTGGCGCACCCGGCGCAACAGTTCCATGCCATCCATGCGCGGCATCTTGATATCGAAGATCGCGACATCGGGCGGATGGTCCGCAAGGCCCTGCAGGGCCGCGGCCCCGTCACTGTATTTTTGAACGGTGTAACCTTCGGTTTCGAGCGTCATCCCTACCGAAGTCAAAATGTTACGGTCGTCGTCGACAAGCGCGATCGTCGGCATCTTTCTGTTCATCCTTATTGGTTCCTCCGCCGCCTCTAGGGGTGAAACTGGAACAAATTGTGGCGGCCAACATAGACGAAAAGCTGCCGGAATGCGAGGATCGGCAATGGTCAAGGATCGTACATTTACAGGCACCGAAGCGCGGCAGCTTCTGAGAAGGGCTCGTTTCGCCAGCCTAGCCACCAAATCGAGGGAGGGCGGTACGCCCTATGCCTCGCTCGCCAACATCGCAACCGATGGCGAAGGCCATCCTCTACTTCTAATCTCCAGGCTCGCCTGGCACACCCAGAACCTGGAAGCCGATCCCGCCGCCAGCATCATGGTGGCCGAGCCGCCGCCTGCGGGCGACGTCCTGACTGGCCCCCGCGTCACCGTCCTGGGGCGTTTTGAGCGCACTGACGATCAGGGGGTCCGCCGCCGCTATCTCGCCCATCACCCCGCCGCCGCGATGTACGCGGATTTCGGCGACTTCGGCTTTTGGCGGATGATCCCAGCGGCGATCCACGCCGTCGCTGGGTTTGGCCGCATCGAGACATTGGAGCCAGGCGAAGTGTTCCCTTCCGCCAGCGAGATGGTGGAACTTGAAGAAAGCGCTGTCACGCATATGAACGCCGGCCATGCTGATGCGGTCAAGCGATACGCAAAATCGTTAGGAGGCGACCCCGATACCGATTGGCGGATGACCGCCATCGACTGCGACGGCGCGGGCATCTCGGACGGCAGCAAGGTTCTCCGCCTCAATTTTTCCGAGCCGGTATTCTCGATGGTTGCGCTCCGGCGGCTGTTTGCGCATATGAAGGGGTAACGGCCCCGTTTGGTGGGCCCCGCATTTGATTCGAGACCACGGCAACGCTTCAGGGGCAGAGCAGAATGAGCGAACAGACATTGGATGCGCTTGCGCGCCGCATCTACGCGGAGTTCAACGCGAAGCCCGAGTCACGGTATATCGCCGCGGAGTTCGCGCTGATTCAACTCTCGCGGCTTGTGGGCCGCATCAAACCACGGAATGTCCTCGAAATCGGAGCCGGCATCGGGACGATCACCAAGCTCCTGCTCGAACACCCCAACCGTCCAGCCGAGATCACAGCATCGGAAAACCATCCGGTCTGCTTGCGCGAGCTTGACGCAAATCTGAAAGGCATCGGCACGGCGGGCCTGAAACTGATCCGCAATGCATCCGAACTGGACATGAACATGAGTTTCGATCTCGTCATCTTCGATGGCTCGCTTAACAACGAGCGTCAGTTCGGGATTTTTCGTGAAGGCACCTGGTGCTTTGTCGAAGGCAGCCGCAGTCAGACCGTCCGCGAGTTGCAGTTGGCGCTGGTTAGCAGAGGATTGAATCTTGATTACAAGACCGAGCGCCCAGGAGGAACCAAGATAAGGTTTCTCTCGGCGCGCCGCGTACTGGGTTTCAGGCTTCCCGCTTTCAAGGTGAAGCCGTTGAAAGGGTGCTCGATCGGCCAGGTTGTGAGCGCCACCTAAGCCGGCGCGTCGGCGCGCATTAGGCCTTTCGACTTCAAGTCCTTCCACAACTCCTTAGGAATCTTGACGCTCATGGTCTTGAGATTGAGCGCCACTTCCTTGGGGCTAGCCGCACCCGGGATCACTGTGACGACCGATGGATGCATCAGCGGAAACCGCAGCGCCGCCTGCGGCAGCTTCACCTTATGAGCCTTGCATACGGCTTCGATGGCAGCGACTCTGTCAAGAACGGCCTTGGGAGCTGGGTCGTAATTGTACATCGCTCCTTTGACAGGCCCGACGGCAAGGATGCCTGAGTTGTAAGGCCCCCCGAGCACGACGCCAGCGCCGCGTTCCACGCACAGCGGCAAAAACGATTCGAGCGCTTCTTGCTCAAGCAACGTGTACCGCCCCGCCAGCAGGAAGAGGTCGAAATCCCCGCGCTTCAAAAGCGTCTCGCACACCTGCCATTCGTTGACGCCGGCGCCAATCGCCTTCACTGCCTTCTCGTCGCGCAGTTTGATCAATGCTTTGTAGCCCGAGGACATGAGTGTCTCGACATAGGCATCGCGCGCCGCTTCGCTCCCGTGCGTGAACACATCGATATCGTGCACGAAGAGAATATCGACCGCATCGATGCCCAGACGCTCCAGCGAATCCTCGAGCGAGCGCATGATGCCGTCGTAGGTGTAATCGTAGGCTTCGCGCCGCGAGGGCGTATCGAAGAACTTGCCGATGCCCGTGCGATCTTTCGGCGCGCAGACTTTCAGCCGCCGCCCAACTTTGGTCGAGACGATGTAGTCCGAACGTTTTTGCCTCGCAGGAAATGGTTGAGCCGTGTCTCCGACAGCCCCAGTCCGTAGAGCGGCGCGGTGTCGTAGTAGCGGATGCCCGCGTTCCACGCGGCATCGAGCGTTGCCTGCGCGTCCTTCTCGCCATGCGGGCGGAACAGATTGCCGAGCGGCGCCGTTCCAAAGCCCAGTTCGCCAAACCTGATCGCCGCTCCGGACGGAGCCTTGAAAACTTTGTGTTTCATTCTGTTTGTCCCAACTCCCGCCAGCGGAGATAAACAGAGTCCTCGTTGCAACACCAGTCCTGTTCCGCATACGCCATTGACGGAAAATTAACCGCGAAATCTGACTCTGCCAGAAGGTTTCGGAGCTGCCCGGGGGGACCGGGCGGATGGCCGGGCCTTGTTCTGTAATTTGAGGCATAAAATGCGTAAACTTCTTGCTGCTTCGGCGGCGCTTGCCGCCACTCTGGCGGCATCTTCTGCGATTGCCGCGACGGCCACCGGCAGCTTCAACGTCCAGGTCGTGATCCAGGAGACCTGCGTCGTGTCGTCTCCGGCGTCCACCACGCTCGATTTCGGCACGCAAACCCTGCTCAACGCCGATGTCGATGCGTCGACGACCATCCAGGTTCAGTGCACCACCGGCACCGACTACGATGTCTCCCTCGACAACGGCCAGAATGCGACGCGCCGCATGAGGCTGGGCGCCACCGCGGACTATGTCGACTACGAACTATATACCGACGCCGGGCGCACCGTGACCTGGCCGACGGCCGCGGGTGCAGCACCCTATCCCAACACCGGGAACGGCGCGGCCCAGAACATCACTGTCTATGGCCGCATTCCAACTCAGACGACTCCGCCCGCCAACGCCACCGCCTACACGGATGTCGTGGCGATCACCGTCACCTATTGATCCGCGATCAGGAACGACATGATGAAGCAGCTCCTACTGGCCGGGCTTCTGGCGCTCGGTGCGATGACCGCGGTGGCGCAAGCCGCCGCGCTGCAAGTCGCACCCGTGAGACTGGATGTGCCGGCCCCGGGAGCTGCTTCAAAGATAACGCTGCGCAACGCAGGCGATACCGCCATCAATGCCCAGGTTCGGATTTTCCGCTGGACCCAGGTCAAGGGCAAGGACGTGCTCGCCGAAACGCGAGACGTCGTTGCCTCGCCGCCGATCGTTAAACTCGATCCGGCGAAAAGCAATGTGATCCGCATCGTGCGGACATCGAAAACACCAATTGAAGGCGAGGAGGCCTACCGCCTCATCGTGGATGAACTGCCGCCGGCCCATGGCAAGGCGGGCTTGTCGATCAACTTTGTATTGCGTTATTCGATTCCCGTCTTCTTTAACGCAGCAGCCCAGAAGGCTGATGCGCTCGACTGGTCGGTCCGTTCGCGGAACGGCAAGACCGTCGTCACAGTGGTCAATTCGGGCGGCAATCATCTGCGTCTATCGGGCTTGTCGCTCAAGCCCGAAGGCGGCCGGCCGGTCGATTTCGGGCCAGGCCTCGTGGGCTATGTCCTCGCCAATTCCACTGCGCGGTTCGAACTCCGCAAGCCTGTGAAAGGGCTGCGTCCAGGTTCCACCGTGCTGCTCACGGCGGAAGGAAACGATGGCCCGGTTCAAGCCAAAGCGGAGGTTGCCGCGGCGAACTAGGCTCCTCGCCGCCGCGCTGACGACAATCCTCTTATGCGTCTCGCCCGCTGCTCTCGCCGCGGCACGCGAAGGCATGCCGCTTCAACTCGAGGTCTCGATCAATGGCCAGACGCTGGGCCTGATCGGAGCCTTCGTGCAGATGCCGGATGGATCGCTTCATGCGGCCGCTGGCGAACTTGGCGAACTCGGCATCAAAACCGGCGTTGAAAACTCGCAACAACTCGTCGCCCTCGCAAGCCTCTCCGGCGCAGTGGTGAACTACGACGAGGCCGCGCAATCGGTCGACATCGGGCTCGGCGATGCCGCCCGCCTTTCGAAGACCTACGATGCTCGAGCCAACGGCAACGCGGCGGCGGAAACCCCCGGCAACGGAGTGGTGCTCAACTACGCGGCGTTTGCATCCGCGACGATCGGAGGCGAAAGCAGTCTCGCGGACACCAGCGGTGCATCGCTCACGCTCGACGGCCGCGCTTATTCGCCCCGTGGGCGTGCTCTCGAACTCACTCATTCTCGGCGAGACGGAGGAGAGCGATCAAGGAGTTCTGCGTCTCGACACCACCTTGAGTACCGATCGCACGGATTGGATGGTCGAAGGCTCCGCCGGAGACATCATTACCGGCGGCCTCGCATGGACGCGGCCGGTGCGGATGGGCGGCGCGCAACTGCGCCGGAACTTCGGGATCAGGCCCGATCTCATCACCATGCCGTTGCCGTCCGCTTCGGGTAGCGCTGCCGTTCCTTCGACCGTCGATGTCTACATCGGCAATGTGAAGACCTATTCGCAGGACGTGCCGGCAGGCCCATGGGCGATCGCCAACATCCCCGCCGTCACCGGCAGAGGCGAAGCGCGCATCGTGGTGCGCGACGCCACGGGACGCGAAACCGAAACCATCTCGGATTTCATCGCCTCCTCCGACCTGTTGCGTCCGGGCCTGACCGATTTCTCCGCCGAAGCAGGTTTTGCCCGGCAAAATTACGGCAGCGAGTCGTTCGATTACGGAGAGGGCCCGCTGGCCTCGGCGAGCTTTCGTCACGGCGTCACCGATTGGCTCACTGCCGAAGCCCACGCGGAGATAGGCGATGGCCTTGTCAATGGCGGCGCTGGGCTGGTCGCGGCGTTGGGCACTTTTGCCATCGGCAACCTTTCGGCCGCTGCATCCACCTACGATGGCCGCGATGGCATTCAGGTCTATGCCGGACTCGATACGGAACTCTTGGGCGTGACCATTAGCGCCTCGACATCCCGCACCTTTGGCGAATATTCGGATCTCGCCTTCGTCACATCGCGCGATGCCGCAAGTTCGGCGGCGGACTTGTCCGACGCAGAACCCGCCAAGGCCATCGACAGGATTTCGCTGAGCCTGACTCTTCCGTTCGACGAGAAGGGAGGTCTCGGCCTCTCGGGCGTTCATGTCGAAAGCGCCGATGGCGAGGAAAACTGGATCGCCACCGCGAGCTACACGCGGCCCTTGTGGGACAAGTCATCGTTCAGCGTCTCGGCCTTTATGGATTTTGGCGACAGCGGAAACTACGGCGCCTTCGCCTTCTTCTCCGCGCCTCTGGGCCAATGGGGTTATGGATCGGCGGGTGTGTCTACGAGCGAAACCGGTGTTTCCGTCAGCGCCGATGTGTCGAGGCCGCGAGGCGACACGCCAGGCAGCTTCGGCTGGCGCGCCGAAGTTCGGGAAGGCGATGCGCCCTCCTATCGCGCCGGCGCATCGTACCGGACGGCCTTCGCCGACATGGAAGCGGGCATCAGTCACGCGGGCGGCGAAACCTTGACGACGGCGCTTGCCGATGGCTCGGTGGTCTTCGCCGATGGCGGCATGTTCGTTTCGCGCCGCGTCGACGATGCTTTCGCGGTGGTTGACGCGGGCGCTCCCGGCGTCACGGTCTATCACGAGAACCGCAACGTGGGCCGCACCGGAAAATCCGGCAAGCTCCTGGTGACCGGACTGAGGGCCTACGAGAAGAACAAGATCGAGATCGAGGCCCAGGACCTTCCGATGGATGCGGCCTTCGGCGAGACGGTGGCTGAGTCCGTACCGCCCTCGCGCGCCGGCGCCAAGGTCGAATTCAAGGTCAAGCGCGGCATCGAGGCTGCGATTGTGGAACTCGTGGACGGCGAGGGCCGGCCCATCCCGCCGGGAACCGAAGGCACATCCGGCGCTGGCGAGGCATTCACTGTCGGTTATGATGGCCAGGCCTACCTGACCCGGCTGTTGCCGCGGAACACGCTGACGCTCGCCCTGCGTGGCGGCTCATGCACGGCTGCGTTTCCCGCTACGCCACGGGACGATGAACCTCAAACTTTCATCTCCGGAGTAGTTTGCAAATGACGCGATGGCTTGCAGCCGTCTTCTTACTGGCGCTGGGCACAACTCCAGCGTTGGCGCAGAGCTGCACCTTTACGATGCCCAACATTAACTTCGGCACGGTCGATCTGACCACGGGGGTTAACTACAACACCACCGTCAATTTCCAGGCCAGCTGCACCGGGACAGCGGGGAGCATCGTGCGCATTTGCCCCAACTTCAACGCAGGCTCGGGCGGCGTCGACGGAACCGGCGCCAATCGCTACATGCTGAATGGCGTCAATCAGCTCCGCTACAATCTCTATCGCAACGCTGCTTTTACCACGGTCTGGGGCTCTCGCATCTGGGGCCTGCCGCCGATACCGCCCACCATTAACATCACGCTGAATGGCGCAGGTTCCGGAACAAGCACGACGGCCGTGAGGGGGAGGATATTCTCCGGTCAGCCGGCTGTGCCCGTGGGATCTTACACATCGTCGTTTGCAGGTGCGCAGACGCGCGTGAATTATGCATATTCGACATCGGGAACGTGCGTGGCCATCACCACCGCGAATCTTAACCCCACGCAAACGCCATTCACGGTGAGCGCGGTCGTCGGCGGAGCCTGCATCGTCTCCGCCACGGCCATGAGTTTTGGAACCCAGACGCTGCTGAACGCCAATGTAGATGCGACGAACGCCCTCAGCGTGCGCTGTCCTTCGGCCATTCCCTATACGGTTGGCCTCAATGGCGGCAATGCAGGTGCCAGCAATCCGGCGGCACGTCTGATGAGCAATGGTGCTAATTCGGTGACATACGGCATCTATCGCGACGCCGCGCGGAGCCTCGGCTGGGGCGACACCATCGGCGTCAACACGGAGGCGGGCACCGGCACCGGGTCGGCGCAGAGTTACACATCCTACGGCCGGATTGCCCCCCAAGCCACGCCGCCCGCCGCAACCTACACCGACACGATCGTGGTGACGGTGACTTACTGACGTTTCTCGTGGCCGAGCAGATTGTCGGGCGAGAAGGCTTGCGCCAGTTGCGCCTCGTTCATCAGCTTCTCGCTCAGGACAATGTCGCGGATGCTCCGCCGCTCCGTCAATGCCTGTTTGGCGACTTGGCTTGCTTTGGCATAACCGATGAAAGGATTGAGCGCGGTCACCGCCACAAGCGAATTTTCCAATAGCTCCCTGCAGCGCTCGCGGTCGGCTTCGATTCCGTCAATGCATTTCTCACGCAGCACTTTCATGCCGCGCGTCAGCATGCGCATTGATTGCAGGATGTTGAGCACAATCACCGGTTCCATGGCGTTGAGCTGCAACTGTCCCGCTTCGGCTGCAATCGTCACAGTCAGACGTTGCCGATCACTTGATAGGCGATCTGGTTCACGACCTCGGGGATCACTGGATTGACCTTGCCTGGCATGATCGACGAACCGGCCTGTACGGCTGGCAGCCTGATCTCGCCAAATCCCGCGCGCGGCCCGGAGTTGAGCAGCCTCAGATCGTTGCACATCTTCGAAAGTTTCACCGCGATGCGCTTCAGCACGCCCGAGAACGTGACAAACGCCCCCATGTCCGACGTCGCCTCGATGAGATCGCCCGCCTGCACCATCGGAACGCCCGAAATCTCCGCGA
>JAAURV010000033.1 GCA_012032065.1 Hyphomicrobiales bacterium | reverse complement strand
GCCGTCGAAGCGCTCATGGATGTTCTACGAGCCGTTCATCCGCCGCGCGGCTGGCATGGGGGCGGCGTCTCCGGAGCCCGATCCCGCACGCTACGACACGCGGTATATGTTCTGCGATGTGCTGGTCGTGGGAAGCGGGCCAGCGGGACTCGCGGCGGCACTTGCTGCCGCGCGAAGTGGCGCGCGCGCGGTGGTGGCGGAGTTGGATACCGAGCTGGGAGGAAGCGCGCTCTCGGAGAAGGAAGGGACTCTGGAAGAATGGCGGCGGAACGCGGTTCGAGAACTGAGCGACTCGGCCTCGGTGTTCATCCGCACCGCTGTTCAAGGAATCTACGATGGCAATCTGGCGCTCCTGCAGGAGCGGCGCGCGCATCTGAAGCCCGATCCGGCGCGGGGCGAAGCGCGGGAAGTCCTCACATTGCTCCGTGCAAAGACGATCGTGTTCGCCACCGGCGCGCATGAGCGGCCGCTGGTGTTCCCCGACAACGACCGGCCCGGCGTCATGCTGGCATCGGCGGTGCGCTGCTATCTCAATCGCTTTGGCGTGGCGCCCAACAAGCGCGCCACCGTCGTCACCAACAACGATACGGCTTATTCGACAGCCTTCGATCTTGCCGGCGAAGGCGTGGCGGTGATCGTTGCGGATCGGCGCTCCGACATTCCTCCCGAATTTCTTTCCAAAGCGGCCTCTCTCGGCATCGCGGTGTTTCCGCGCACCGGTCTCGCGGGCATTGCCGGCAACAAGCAAGTCTCGGCCGCGCGGCTTGGCGGCGCGCATAGCGCCACTGTCGAATGCGATGTGGTGGCAATGTCCGGCGGCTGGTCGCCCGCGGTGCATCTTACATCGCATGGCGGAGTCAGGCCGGTGTACGATCCCGGCATCTTGGGCTTCGTGCCGGGGACCTTGCCGGCTTCGCACTTCGTTGCAGGGGCATTGACGGGCGAATTCGGACTGAAAGCTGCGATCTCGCAAGGCGCCGAGGCAGGCCGTGCCGCGGCGGCTCAAGCGGGCTTCGCCAAGAAGAAGCGTGAGGTCGCGCTGCCCGAAGTTGGCGAGGATGCGCCCTATCGCATCGAAGCAAGCTGGGGATCGTTCGCCGCTGGCAAGGGCAAGGCATTTGTCGATTTCCAGTCGGACGTGACCGAGGCGGATATCAGGATCGCGCATCAGGAAGGTTATCAATCGGTCGAGCATTTGAAGCGCTACACGACGCTCGGCATGGGCACCGATCAGGGCAAGACGTCCAACATCAATGCGCTGGCGATCATGGCGGGCTTGCGCGGGCTTCCGATCGAACAGGCGGGCACCACGACGTTCCGCCCGCCCTACACACCGCTCACCATGGGCGCGCTTGCCGGGCGCTCGATCGGTCCGCGTTTCCGGCCCGTGCGGCGCACGCCGCTGCATGACTGGCATGCGGCAAATGGCGCAACATTCATCGAAGCCGGGCCCTGGCAGCGCGCCTGGTATTATGCGTGGGCCGGCAATTCTCCGGAGACGGCTTATGTGAAGGAAATGGAGCTGGTGCGGCAGGGCGTTGGCCTCGCCGATATCTCGACGCTCGGCAAGATCGACATACAAGGCCCGGATGCGGCGGAGTTTCTCGATCGGATTTACGTCAACGGCTTCGCCAAACTGCCCATCGCCAAGGCCCGCTATGGCGTGATGCTCAACGATGACGGCATCGTGCTGGACGACGGCACCACAACGCGGCTCTCCGGCACGCGCTTCTACATGACGACGACCACCGCGCAGGCGGGCGAAGCGATGTCGTGGCTGGAGTTTCTGCTGACACGCAATGGACCGGTCTCAATGTGCAGGTTGCCTCGCTTACCGACGAATGGGCGGCGATGGCGGTATCGGGGCCAAAGTCGCGGGATGCTCTCGATCTCGCCTTTCCAGAGTCCAATGTCTCGAACGAGAACCTGCCGCATATGGGCTGCCTCGAACTCATCCATGACGGCGTGCCCGTGCGGCTGATGCGGCTGTCGTTCTCGGGCGAACTTGCTTATGAAGTGCATGTGCCCTCGGGATTCACGGTCTCGCTCTGGGAACATTTATTGAGCGCCGCGGCGCCGCTTGGCATCAGGCCATATGGCCTCGAAGCGCTGGCGTCGCTGCGGATCGAGAAGGGCCATGTGGCGGGACTGGAACTCGATCATCGCAATACGCTGGATGACCTCGGCCTTGGCCGTATGGCGAGCAAGTCCAAGGCATTTGTGGGCCGCGAGCTGCGTCAGCGCGAGAACCTGCAGTCGCCGGCGCGCTGGAGTCTTGTCGGCATCGAACCAATTGAAGCGGACAAGAAGCTGCGCGGCGGGTCGATTCTGTTTGCCGCGGAGGACGAAATCAAGGGTCATGGCCGGGGCTACATCACGTCCGTTACATGGTCGACGGTGTTCGGGAAATACATCGCGCTAGGGCTCTATCAAGGCGGGCTCACGAACGAGGGCAAGGAGATTGTCTGCGCCTTCCCGCTCAAGAACGAGACTGTCCGTGCACGGATCGTCTCGCCGCATTTTCACGACAAGGAGAACGAGCGCCTCCATGCTTGACCGCCGCTCGCCATTGGGAACCTCCGCCCGCATTGACTGCGTGCAATTGCGCGCGAGCGAGTCACCGGATTTTTCGCTGACGCAGCTATCCGGATTGACAAAAGGTTTTGAAAAGGATGTTGCAACCGCCATCGCCAAGATGCCGCCACGGATTGGCGTTGTGCTCAACAACGGCAGCGAAACACTGTTCCGTATCGGCCCCAAGCAAGTCTGGATCGTAGGCGCGCCGGACTATCTGTTGCCGAGGGACCTTGCGTTAACCCATGCCGCGATTTCATTGTCGCACAGCCGCGTGCGCCTGCTCATCGAAGGTTCGGCGGCGCGCAATCTCCTTTCAAAAGGCATGGCGCTCGATTTTCATCCCTCCGCGTTCGAACCGGGGAGTTTCGCATTGACCGGACTCGACCATACGCCGGTTATGGTTCACTGCACTGGAGCGGAAAGCTTTCACCTCTATGCACTCAGCACGTTTGCCGTCAGCGTGTGGGACTGGCTGATCGATGCGTCGCTCGAATACCGCGCGGCAGCGTAGCGCTCACGATACTCCCGGCCCCGTGATCTCGCGCAGCAGCTTGCGCAGGATGGCTTCGCCATACGCGTTGTAGTCATTGGCGGGCATGACGAAATGCTCCTGCCCGCCGGCCACGTTGCGTTGAAAGTAAACATCGAGCGTTGGCCATTCGTTGAGGATCGCGAGGCCGTTGATGGTGATACCCCCGGCCACCACGCGGTCGCGCGCCAGCGGAACGGGCGGGCCAATGTTGTTGCGGCCGTCGGACGACATATCGATGACGCGGCGTTCGGCCGCGGGCGCTTCCTTCAACATCGCTTCGGCGTATAACAAGGCGGCGGAGATCGATGTGCCGCCTTCGGCGAGCCTTCTCGGCATGCGCGACAGGATGAGGCCGGTTTCTTCCGCATCGGCGTCGCCCGCGATGATCGTCCAGGGCAGCACGATCATCTGGTTCCCTTCGTCCGACCACTGCATGGCGGCAATCGCGATTTTCTGCCGGTGACCTCTGCGGATCGCCTCCTTCACCTCAGGGGTCATCAAGGCGCGGCCGAGACCCTCCATCTGTAGCCGGAACTCGGTGGCATCGACGCTGAAGGAGCAATCGATGGCGAGCACCAGTGCCAGATCGACTTCGCTTTCCTGCGATCGGAGCTGCGGCGTAACCACCAGCGCCCCCGCCGCGATGGCAACGGCGGCGCTCCAGCGAACAGTTGCGGAACGCCACAGCCGCATGAGCCTCTGTCCTCAATGCCTGAATTCAACAGCTTCGCGGCGATCATAGGAAATGCAGGGGGCCTAGGGAAGCGGCATACAACGCCTTTCAACCAGTGGACGAAAGGCCGTTCTGGCATTACTCTGCTTATTGGGGGCCGAACTGGAGACTTTCGGCATGATATCGAAACCGACCACGACGCGGCGCGGCATCCTTGCGCTCGTGTCAGCCTATCTTATTGCTCCCCTAACCGCGCCCGTTTCCTTTGCCGCCGATGCCCTTGGAAAGGTCTCGGACATCACCGGAGCTGCCTTTGCGGCACTTGGCGGGAAACAGCGCGGCCTTGCCATGAGTTCGACGGTGTTCCTGGGCGATCAGGTGGCAACCTCGGTCGATGGCCGCGTCAGCCTGCTGCTCGCGGGCAAGACGACTCTGCGGCTGGGCGGCTCGACCAAAGTCACGCTCGATAATTTTATCGCCAATTCCGGCGGCGTGCTGACGCTCGGACAAGGAGCCATTGTGTTCGAAGGCGCGGCGAATGCGTTTCCCAAGGGCGTCAGGATCAAGAGCCCCTATGCGCTTATCGCCGTGCGCGGCACGAAGTTTTACGCGGGTAGGCTCGGACCGGCGTTCAGCGTGTTCGTCGAGAGCGGTTCGGTTCGCGTGCGCGGGGGCGGCAAGTCCGTTGTCTTGCGGAGAGGCGAAGGCACGGACATCGCGAAGCGCGGCGATGCGCCCGGCCCGGTCAAGAAGTGGGGCCCACCGAAGATCAAGAAGTTCAAGGGGCTGTTTGAGGAGTAGCCGGCACGTAGACCTCGGTCAGGCCGTCGATGCCATCGAGAGAAATGACTGCATGAGGCTTTACAAGTCCGCCGATGGCTTTGGCGAAGCCCGGGCCGGCCAAGACTGAAGTTCCTAGTTCCTTGTTCGCCAACTCAAGCCGCGATGCCATGTTCATGGTGCGGCCCATGGCGGTGTAACTTCGCTTTGCACCGCGTCCGACATCGCCCAGCATGGCGGGACCGGTTTCGAGGCCAATCCTTGTGCGGCCCAGGCCCGCGGTTTTCATGTCCTGCTCACGGCGCAGCGCTTCCGTTGCTTCCACGATCGCCTTTGCGCACGCCAACGCTTTCTCGGGATGGCCAGGCAAATCCACCGGCGCATTGAAGAGGGCGACGATGCCGTCGCCCACGATCTTATCCACCATGCCGCCATGGCTGACGATGAGACCGGCCACGGTGTCCACATAGCGGTCCAGAACATCAACCATGCGCTCGGCGCCGATCCTTTCGGTGGTTGAGGTGAAGCCCTCGATGTCGGCGAAGAGCGCGGTGATGATCCGCTCCTCGCCCTTGAGCTTCAGTTCGTCCGGGTTATCGCTGATGCGGCGCACGACTTCCGGCGAGAGATGCAATGCGAAGCGCCTCTCGATGGCCGCACGGCGCAAGCTGTCGCGGCGATAGCGCATGGCGGCGGCTCCGAGCGAGCCGAAGCCTGCCACGGCAGCGGGGCAACGGGGTCGAGAAGCTGCAAGGTGCCGAGAGCGGCGGCCGCCGTGCCTCCTGCCCAGGCAAGCGGCGGCATGATCGCAAGTGCGGCGGAGCGGCCGATGCTTGCAAGTGAAACAGCGGCCACGCCGGCAAGGCCCATCAGGAGTGCGATCACTGACTCTAGAAGTGGCGACCACGCGGGGCGGGACGGCACCCGGCCGCCCAGAATGGTTTCAATGGCATCGGCTTCGATCTGGATGCTTGGAAGAAATGGATCGACAGCGGTCAGCCGCAAGCCGCCAGCTTCCGGGGCGCTGACACCGAGCAATACAATCTTGTCTTTCAGCTCAGCGAGCGGCTTCAACGCGGTGAAGACCGCGCTTGCGGTGGTCGTTCGTTTCTCTCTCAGTCCGGGCGAGGAAAACAGGATGCGCATCTGGCCATCGCTGCTCACTGGCGCAGCGGTTTCCCCGATCCTCAAAACCTGCGGCGGCCCGCTGGCGATCATGGTGGCGTTGCCGGCAGCCACACGCAGCGCTTCGACGGGAAAGCCGGAGAGCAGCGACGTTCCACCTCCCGCCAACAGAAAAACGCGCCGCACTGGTTCGCCTTCGGGTACAGGCAGGGAGACGATGCCCAAGCCCTGTGCCGACGCCCGCAACGCCGCCGAGGGCAGCACGGCTCCGGGCATCACCACCAGGTCATGAAGATCGATGTTGCCGGCGACGGCAAGCGGGACCGCGGGCGGCGGTTCGCTGGTGAGTTCGGGATCGAGCACGATGGCGAGAACCGAGGGCACACGGGCGAGCGCTTGTGCTAGCCGCGCATCGGAGCTGGCGCTGTTTCCATCAGTGTTTTCGGGAAGCAGGATTTCCACTGCGACAAGGGCTGGCTTTGCCTCCACGATCTTTTCGACCAGCACCGCAAGCCGGTCGCGCGGCCATGGCCAGTTGCCGTGGGTCATCAGCGCCGAACGGTCGATCTCGACCACGGCGATGCGGCCCGACTCCGCAGGCCTTGAGGCAAGAGGCAAGAGCCGGTCGAACACCGCTTCGCGGGTTCTCGCGATGAGGGCGCCTGGATCGAACGCCAGAAACGCCAACGCCACCACGAGACAGATCAGCCCCGCGATCGAAATCGCATAACGGTCCGTTTGCCGGGACGTCAAATGCCGCTCCGCATGATGGGCGAAGCTAGCACACCCTCACGCAGAGGCCGCAACAGCCTTTCAGCGCTTCTTCCTGGCCTTCCTCTTCGGCGGCACGATCAGATGGTCCGGGCCATAGGGGAAGCCGGTGACGTTCCTGTTGCCCTTCTCGGTGATCACCAGGATGTCGTGTTCGCGATAGCCGCCCGCTCCCTTGTTGCCCTCGGGGATCATGATCATCGGCTCCATGGAGACGACCATGCCGGGCTGCAGCGCGGTGTCGCAATCCTCGCGGAGTTCGAGGCCGCCCTCGCGGCCATAGTAGTGGCACAAAACGCCGAAGGAATGGCCATAACCGAAGGTGCGGTACTTCAGGAGATCGTGCTTGGCGTAGATGTCGTTCAGCGCCTTGGCCACATCCGAGCATTTGCTGCCCGGCTTGAGCAGTTTCTTGCCTTCGTCATGGACGTGGCAATTGATCTCCCACAGCCTGATGTGTTCCTTCGACGCGGTTTCGGCGAAAAGTGTGCGCTCCAGCGCCACGTAATAGCCCGCCACCATGGGGAAGCAGTTGAGGCTCAGGATGTCGCCGCGCTTCACTTTTCGCGAGGTCACCGGATTGTGCGCGCCATCGGTGTTGATGCCCGACTGGAACCAGGTCCAGGTATCCATCAGTTCGGCATTGGGAAATATCCGCGCAATTTCGCGCACCATGGCGCCCGTCGAATGCAGCGCCACTTCGTGCTCGGGTGCGCCCACCTCCGTTGCCTCGACGACGGCTGCGCCACCGATATCGGCGATCTTCGCGAGCTTGGAGATGTGGCGGATTTCTTCCGCCGACTTGATCATGCGCATCTTCATGGAAGGTGCGGCGACATCGACGAACTCGACTTGCGGAAAGGCATCCTGCAACTGCCTGCGGAAATCGATCGAGACGTGGTCGAACTCGATGGCGATGCGATTGGCGCCCTTGATGAGGCCCTGCACTGCTTTGAAATAGTTCTGCTTCGACCAGTCGGTGTAGGTGACGTTGTCGCCGAAGGTGCGGCGCGCGGGCTGGCCGCCGTCGATTGCCGCCGTCACCGTGGTCGCGGTTTTTTGCGTGATCACCAGGCCGTATTTGCGGCCGAAATAGCAGTAGAGAAAGTCCGAAAGGTAACAGATGTTGTGGTAGGATGTGAAAAGCGCAGCGTCGACATTCTCCTTCGCCATCCAGCCGCGGATGTTGTCCTGCCGCCGTTGCATCTCGGCTGCCGAGAAGGCCGGCTTCGGACGTTTGCCATTGTTGCGGTAGTCGACCAGCGCCGGGCGCTCGATCACGGACATGCGTTTCCTCCAAGGTGCAGGCCTGCCGTTCGGCCGAATCGGACTTGTGTCAAAGGACGCTTGCTCACATACTCTATGAGGAATTTTCATGGAGTACCCGTGTCCAGGCTGCCGCCGCTCAATGCGCTCAAATGTTCGAGGCCGCCGCGCGGTCGGGAAGCTTTTCGCGCGCGGCCGATGAGTTGCATGTCACGCAATCGGCGGTGAGCCATCAGATCCGCCAGCTTGAAGATTGGTTCGGGGTTCCGTTGTTCGACCGACAAGGACGGCGCACGGTTCCGACCCAAGATGGCGCGGACCTGGCGCATGCGCTGGCCGATGCCTTTGCAACCATGACAGCGGCGTGCAAACGGCTCTCTCAGCGCGACACTGGGCAGGCGCTCACCATCGGCGTGCTGCCGTCGATCGCCACGATCTGGCTTATTCCCCGCCTCACCGATTTCCTGCGCGACAACCCTGACATTGCGCCGCGCGTGCAATATGCCTTCCACGGCCGGCGGCTCGACTTCGGAGACATCGACATCGCCATCCAGTGGGGCATCCCGCCACAAGGCTTGGACCGTATCACGAAACTCTTAAGCGGCTCCACCATTGCAGTGTGCAGCGAGGCGTTTCTGGCGCGTCACGGCCCTATCGAACGCCCGCGCGACATTTCGGAGCGGCCCTTGCTTCACGATACCGACCGCAGCGGGTGGCAGAACTGGCTGAAAGCCTCCGGCGTCAAGGCGCCGGGACCGCTTCCGGGGCCTGTTTTCGAGGATTTCAACCTGCTCCGTGCTGCTGCTTTGTCAGGCCAAGGCGTTGCGCTTTGCCCTGCTTCGCTGATTGCAGACGATCTGGCGGGGCCGGCGGCTGGTGCGCCTGTTCGACACCACGATCCACGAAGACCACGCCTATTATCTGGTGGAGCCCGAAAGCCCGGCGAGCCATCGCCACGCCGCGGCGGCGGCCAAATTCAAGTCCTGGCTTCTCGAAGAAGCGAAGGCGTCATCCCCCGGCTAGGCAGGTGGCCTTGCCGGTGTAGACCGTGGCCGCTGCATCGCCGCCGCCTTGAGGAGCGGCGAAGATGCTGAGATCATAGGTGCCCTGGAAATCGGCGTCTTCTTCAGCGCCTTCGGGAAGCGTGGTCTCGATGGCGATGTCGATCGAGGCGAAGTTGTTGTCGTTGCGCTCGCTATAGAAGGAGAGCTTGATTTCGCGGCCGGTGTACCAGTGATGGATCAGCGCCTTGTCGAGGGTGAGCTTGCGCATGTCCTCGGGCGCTTCCTTGGCCAGGATCTCGGCGGACGCGGTGAAGTTGATGAACTGTCCGCCCATGCCGCGGCTCACGGCGGTATCGGCGGTGAGCTTGAGGTTGGCATCGTCGATCGAGCAGCCGAGGCCGCCTGTGGCTCGGGCCGGCAGCGCCAGCAGCGGCAGGCAGGCGAGCGCGGCCCATATATGCGAAATTCTCATATTCCAGAGTCTTCTTCCGGCCAGATACCCTTGACCTGGGCGTCATATACGATCAGATATAACCCATGGCCAGCCCGCCTCTTATCGATCCATTCGGACGGCATGTCACCTACTTGCGCGTTTCGGTGACCGACCGCTGCGATTTCCGCTGCGTCTACTGCATGGCGGAGGACATGACGTTCCTGCCGAAGCGCGATCTGTTGTCGCTGGAGGAACTGGACCGGGTGTGTTCGGCTTTCATCGACAAGGGCGTGCGCAAGATCAGGCTGACGGGCGGCGAGCCTCTGGTGCGCAAGGGCATCATGACCCTGGTCGAAAGCCTGTCGCGGCATTTGAAAAGCGGCGCGCTCGACGAATTGACGATCACCACCAATGGCAGCCAGCTTGCAAAATACGCGAGCGAGCTCGTCCATCACGGTGTGAAGCGGATCAATGTGTCGGTCGATACGCTCGATGAAACGAAGTTCCGCGCCATCACGCGGTGGGGCGAGTTGCCGAAGGTGATGCAGGGCATTCGCGCCGCGCGCGATGCGGGGCTTGCGGTCAAGATCAATGCCGTGGCGCTCAAGGGCGTCAACGAGCATGAGATCCCGGAAATGGTCCGCTGGGCTCATGGCGAGGGCATGGATCTGACGCTGATCGAAACCATGCCGCTTGGCGACATCGATGGCGACCGCACGGACCAGTATCTGCCGCTTTCGCAAGTGCGCGCTGGATTGATGGATCAATTCACACTGGAAGACATTCCCTACAAAACCGGCGGGCCTGCGCGTTATGCGCGGATCGCGGAAACCGGCGGCAGGCTTGGCTTCATCACACCGCTGACCCACAATTTCTGCGAAAGCTGCAACCGCGTGCGGCTCACTTGCACCGGAACGCTCTATATGTGTCTAGGCCAGGAGGACGCCGCCGATCTCCGCACGCCGCTCCGCGCCTCTGAGGGCAATCAGCTACTCGACATTGCGATTGACGAAGCGATCTCGCGCAAACCCAAAGGCCACGACTTCATCATCGACCGCACGCACAACAAGCCCGCGGTATCGCGGCATATGAGTGTGACGGGCGGGTAAGCGGCACGCGCAGTCGCGCTCCCGCTTCGCGGCAACGCTTATCCGGGATGACGAAAGCTATTGAATGGCAGGAGCTACCGAGGCGACGCCGCCTACCGGCACCGCCACTTCCACTTTCCCCGCCTTCTCGAACTCGAGCACCAGCGGAATCGAGTCGCCTTCCTTGAGCGGTGCATTCAACCCCATCAGCATGATATGGGTTCCGAGAGGCCGCAGCTTCACCTCGCTGCCGGCGCCAACTTCCACCTTGTCCAAGTGCTTCATGCTGGCAACGCCGTCGATGATTTCGGTAGCGTGCAACATCGCCATGGCGGCGGCGGCGGTTTGCGCCCCCAGCAGTACATCCGCTTCCGCGCCGGCATTCCTGATCGTCGCATAAACCGCTCCCGTCTTTGCGGCTGGCGTGGCGGACGCCCTGGCGAAGGCGCCGCTCACGGTAATGTCGCTGGCGCGGGCCCCAGGAGCCAGTGCTAGGATGGCCGCAAGGGTGAGAGCGATGGCGGCCGCGAATTGCAGGATGATGTTGCGCATGGAACCTCTATGACCGGCAATTGGGGTATGGATATGAAAGCCTCCACGCGACATGCCGTCGCGGCCTTACTGCTCGCGGTCTGCCTCCCGGCCTTTGCGCAGGAGAGGCGGGAGACTGTTGTCGCCGTCGAACTGGTGCTGGCGCTCGATTCCTCGGCGAGCGTCGACAATGCCGAGTTCCTATTGCAGCTTCAAGGAGTGGCCCGCGCCTTCGCCGATCCCGACGTGTTGAAAGCGGTGGACCGCTTGAGGCCGCTTGGTGCCGCGATTGCAGTGATGCAATGGGGCGGGCCCGGCGAGTCGCGTGTCGTGGTGCCCTTCACCCACATCGAAACCGGGCGCGATGCAAAGGCCTTCGGTTTCGTGACCGGCCTCATCCGCCGCTGGAACCGCGCCAGCACAACGTCAATCGCGTCGGGAATCTCCGATTCGCAGCGTCTCCTCGAAGGAAATGGCTACGACGGCTATCGCAAAGTCATCGATGTGTCGGGAGACGGCGAGGACAACAGCGACATTCCACTCGGCGCGGCGCGCAATGCCGCGCGCGATGCCGGCATCATCATCAACGGGCTTGCCATCGAATCAGACCAGAAGAACCTCACGGCCTATTACGAAAACAATGTCATCGCCGGCCCTTACGCCTTCGTCGAAACGGCAAATGGCTTCGAAGACTTTGCCCGTGCGATCAAGGAAAAACTCTTGCGCGAACTCAGGCCGCCGGAGAGCTGAGTTTCTACCCAATCAAATTCGAGGGAGTGAAATTGCTTCAATAGCCTGGCGGCGGCGCGAAGCGATAGTACTCTTTCTCCAGCAACTCCGCGATGCGGAGCGCGGTGAGGTCGCCGTACTCGCGCGCGATGATCTGCACGCCGCAGGGCAATCCCTCTGGAGTCAATCCCATCGGCGCGACAGTTGACGGCAGGAAGAAGCAACGCACACGAGTAACCCGCCCAAAAGCGCTGATCGATGGTCGAGACCGTTTGCCGTTCACCGGAATGAAGCGTTCGTGCCGTTCGCCCACTTGGTCGTGCGGCCATGCGGCGGAAGCGGCGGTCGGGCAGAGCATCACATCCCAGTATTCGAAGAACCGGTCCCAGGCGAGCCGCATCCGGTGACGGCGCTCGTTCACGCGCAGCCAGTCGCGATGCGACAATGCAAAGGCGCGGTTCATCATCGCGGCATAGGATTTGTCGGCGGCATCGAGCGCTTTGGTTTTCGTGACCGCCGCCTCGAACTCGGCATCGGGCAAACGCTTCGCCGCCGTGGCGCGGAGCAGCAGGATATAGACCTCGTAAGCCTCTTCGTCGCTGAATTCGGGAGCGGCGTCGAAGGAGAGCCTCTCGACCTTGCCCTCGAGAAATCGCGCAAGTTTGAGGAGCAGGTCTTGCAGCGAACGATCCACATCGCTCACCGGGCTGGAGAGTTTGATGGCAATCCGCAGCGGTTTTAAATCTTTGAAGGAAGGCTTCTCGAGCCGCCCCGCATATCCGCGCGCTTCGATCCGGTCCGGGCCCGCGAGCATGCCCATCATCGCTGTGAGATCGCGTGCCGATCGCGCCAGCGGCCCAGCCACCGTGATGTCGCTGATCGACACGCTGCCCGGCAGCAGGTGGCCGCGATAGGGAACGACGCCATAGGTGGGCTTGTGGCCATAGACGCCGCAGTAATGCGCGGGGTTGCGGATGGATGCGCCGATGTCCGAGCCCAATTCCAAAGCCGACATGCCGGTGGCAAGCGCCGCAGCCGATCCGCCCGACGAGCCGCCAGGCGTGCGCGTCAGATCCCACGGATTGTTTGTCGTTCCATAGATCGCATTGAAGCTTTGCCAATCCGCAAGCATCAGCGGCACATTGGTCTTGCCATAGAGGACAGCTCCCGCATCCGTCATTCGCCTCAGCGCGACCGCATCTTCCTTCGCCATATTGCCGAGCAATTGCGGATCGCCCCAGGTGGAAGGCGTGCCGGTCCAGTCGAAGGACTCCTTGATCGTCATCGGCACGCCATCGAATGGCGAGAGCGGCTCGCCTTTCCCGAGCCGCTTGTCGGCGGCGGAAGCGGCGGATTTCGCCAGTTCGATTTGCGTCAGGATCACCGCGTTCACGGCTGGATTGTGCTTCTCGTACTGCGCCAGGCAGAGATCGAGCAATTCGCGCGAGGAGACTTTCTTGCGGCGAAGCAGGCGGCCGAGTTCCAGGGCGGGCTTGAAAACGAGATCGTTCATGGAGCGACTCTAGCCATGCCGCCGCCGCATGCAAGCCATTGCGCGACAAGCCGCGCAAAGCCGTATAATACCAGTGGTACGTAAACCTCTCGCGACTTCGGCGCTGCGGCACGGCTCAGTTAGCTCTTGGCCCAGCGGGGCTGAATTCTCAGGACAAAGTCCGCCGTCGAATGTCTTCCATGAAAATTTCTCGGAAAACCGGAGCCGTCAAGGGCCGAAGGCCGCTTCGCGGCGCCGAAGGCGCCCTTGACGGCTCCGGCTTTCCGAGAAGAATTGCATGGAAGACGTTCGACGGCTCTGCTCATCCGATCGCTCTCTGCAGGCGTCAATTCAAACCATGACGGCTCAAGGACGCACCGCGGGATATGCGCTGGCGGCAGCGGGTGCCGCGCTGTTTTCGACGAAGGCCATCTTCATCAAGCTGGCCTACATGGACGATGTCAACGCGACGCTCATGCTGGCCTACCGCATGATGTTCGCGCTGCCGTTCTTTGTGGCCGTTGGCATTTGGGCCTATCTCGGCAAACGGGCCAGAAACGAAGCGCTGCCCTCGCGCCAGACCATGCTTCTGGCGCTCGCCACGGGCTTCATCGGCTACTATCTCTCCGCACTTCTCGATTTCAAGGGCCTCGAATATATCAGCGCCCAGCTGGAACGGCTGGTGCTCTTCACCTATCCGCTGTTCGTGATGTTCCTCGGCCGGATGTTCTTCGGCATGAGCCTCACCAGAGCGGGCCTTCTCGCTGCAGCGATCACCTATGTGGGG
This sequence comes from Hyphomicrobiales bacterium, assembly GCA_012032065.1. GTDB lineage: Bacteria > Pseudomonadota > Alphaproteobacteria > Rhizobiales > Aestuariivirgaceae > Aestuariivirga. Next base: position 2,754 of record JAAURV010000033.1, on the reverse strand, counting down.
CTGGCCATTGTGTTCGGCATCGATCTGCCGGAAGGCGGCATCAACACGGTGATCGGAACGGCTTTCGTGTTGGGGTGCGCGGTGACGTTTGCCTTCTATCAGCTCTTCGCCAAGGGCTTCATCACGGCATTGGGCAGTGTGCTCTTCACATCGCTGTCACTCTCGCGTCCGCCGTGATCTGCGTGCTGCACCATATCGCGGTGAAGGGTTTCACCTTCGCCGCTACGCCACGCTTCATCTGGCTCGGCGCCGGCTGCGCAATCTTCGCAACTGTTCTGCCATCATTTCTCATGAACGCCGGCATGGCGCGCACCTCGCCGCAGGCAACGGCGATGATCTCGACGATCTCGCCGCTGGTGACGATCGGTTTGGCGGTGTGGATACTGGGTGAGCCCTTTACGCTTGCTGACGCGCTGGGATCGGTCATGGTGCTTGGGGGCGTGGGCTATTTCACCTGGGCCGAGAGCCGGAAGTCTGCGACGTCGAACTAGCGCATAACGCGCTCAAGTGGAATCACTTGAGCGTTCAGTTATGCGCCAGATTCAAATTACTAGAGCAACTTACCGGCGGTCGAATGACCGCCGGTTGCTCTAGGGCTCCGCGGAGAACACATTAATCCGTGCCGGTACCGTCATACCATCGCTTGCTTGGTAGGGCATGAACGCGTCCGCGATGGCGCCTTCAATTGCGGCGGCATCCTCGTGGCTGGCAGACAACTCCTTCATCACCCTTACGGCCGCGCCGATTTTCATGGCCAGGGCTGCGATGTCGCGCGCCGAGCCGGCAACAGAAAGATCGACATGCTCCTCTTTGGCCTCGACATTGCGAAAACCTGCATCCGTCATAATTTTCGATACGTGGTTGAGATCTTGGAATGCGAATGGGCCGGGAGCCATAGGATCGGCGGGGGCGGGCTTGCCTAGCCGTGCAATCGCCGCGTCACGCGGGATAAAGAACCATGGGTTATTATTGACGGCGGCCCAGCTTATGAAGGCTATCCGTCCGCCATGTTTCAACGCCTTTCGCAAGTTGCTGAAGGCGGCTGTGGGATCGGAAAAGAACATCACGCCAAACCGCGAGACGATTCTGTCAAATCCCTGGATTGCGAACGGTTCAGTTTGCGCGTCCGCGTTCAGAAGCGTCACGTTCATGTGCCCCGCCTCCGCCGTTCGCGTCCGGGCACGGCTCAAGAGCTTCGGCGAAATGTCAACTCCGGTGACATGACCTCTTGCTCCGGCAACATCTGCAAATGCGAGAACACTCGCTCCGGTGCCGCAGCCGACGTCGAGAATGCAATGACCGGGCTCCGGATTCGCATGTTTCAAAAGCCGCGCAAGGATGCCGTTCATGACGGCATCGAGATAGGCTTCATAGTCGATCCACACCTGTCCGGTGTCTGAGTTCCAATACTCCGCTTGATCCGCGTTTGTGTGCTGCATGAACTGAGTTTGCTCCGATCAGCTCACGCTGTCCGGCAGTACTTCCTTGCGCTTGGCCATGAAGGCCTGGAGCGCTTCGTCGATGCCGGGATCGAGTGGCGGGGCCTCGTAGTCGCGCAGCATCTGTTTCCACTTCGCATTGGCGCGGACCACGATGTCCTTCTCGCCGTCGTCGCGCCACTGCTCGAAGGAATTGTTGTCGGCAAGACCCGATCGCCAGAACGCGGTTTCGAAATTGTTCTGCGTATGTGTGCAGCCGAGATAATGCGAGCCGGGGCCTACCTCGCGGATCGCATCCATCGCCTGCCCGTTCTCCGAGAAGTCGACGCCCGCGGCGAGTTTCTGGAACATGGTCAGTTGATCGGCGTCCATGATCAGCTTTTCGTAGCCGGAGGAAAGCCCGCCTTCGAGCCAGCCTGCGGCATGGAGGCAGAAGTTCACGCCCGAGAGAAGCGTTGGCCACAGCGTGTTGGAACTTTCGTAAGCCGCCTGCGCATCGGCGATTTTGGATCCGCATAATCCGCCGCCCGAGCGGAACGGAACGCCCATGCGCCGCGCCAGTTGCGCCGCACCGAAGGTGACCATCGCCGGTTCGGGGGAACCGAAAGTCGGCGCGCCGGATTGCATCGACATGGACGCCGCGAAGGTGCCGAGGATAACCGGTGCGCCCGGGCGGCAGAGCTGCGTCGTGGCGATGCCGACGGAAGCCTCCGCCAGGATCTGCGTCAGCGTGCCGACGGTGGTCACCGGCGACATGGCGCCCGCCACGATGAACGGCGAAATCACCGTCGCCTGATTGGCGCGGGCATAGACCTTGAGCGCTCCCAGCATCACGCCGTCCCACACCATGGGCGAGTTAGCGTTGATGAGCGAGGTCATGACGCAGTTCTGGTCGACGAAGTCCTTGCCGAAGACTAGTTCCGCCATGGCGACCGAATCCGCCGCGCGCTCGCCGAGCGTCACCGAACCCATGAAGGGTTTGTCGCTGTATTTGATGTGGCTGTAGACCATGTCGAGATGGCGCTTGGCCACCGGGATGTCGACCGGCTCGCACAGCGTGCCGCCGGCGTGATGCAGGCTGGGCAGCATGTAGACGAGCTTCGAGAAATTGCGGAAATCCTCGATTGTTGCATAGCGGCGGCCTTCGTCGAGGTTGCGGATGAAGGGCGGGCCGTAGACGGGTGCAAACACCGTGCTGTTGCCGCCGATGGTGACGCTATTGGCCGGGTTGCGGGCATGCTGAACGTATTCGCGGGGCGCGGTTTTGATCAGTGAACGGACCAAACCTTTCGGAAAGCGCAAGCGGAAGCGGCGC
>JAAURV010000332.1 GCA_012032065.1 Hyphomicrobiales bacterium | reverse complement strand
TTGAGCCAGCTGCGAGTTCTTCGCAGCGGTGGGCCGATCACCCTGCGAGCCCGCGCCTGTTGTCGCGCGTTGCGCTGCGCGCGTCGCAGGTCCGACAAGCCGTCGCGAAATCCCGTGCGAGACACGTCGCTTGCCGTTCTGACAGGAATACTCCACCTGTCATTGAAAAAATGACCGCCTTGGGCCGCGGGCAGATGTGCGTACGAGCGTTAGCGCATCACACCTTTCCAGCTAGGTGATGATCACAACAGGCGGATGGTGCAAAGAGCGCGCAGCTACTAGGGTCTCGCAGGAGCTAACTGAAGAAATTAGCTGTCGTTCTGCTTGAGAGTCCGTGGGGCCTGGCCGGGTGGCTTGCGCTCTGAGCTTGTTTCGCGAAACGGAGATTTTCATGAAGCGTTTGTCGTCGTTGCTTGCGATCAGTTTGGTCACACTCGCCGGGTGTGCCTCAGACGCCACGTCCCCTGACTCGGATACCCCGCCGGGGGATGATGATCAGGCGGGCACCGAGCTGCCGGCCAGCGCGGTCGCGCAAATCGAGGCGCTGATCGCCGAGAAGGCCGCCTGGAGCCCCACTCAGCGCAAGATCTCTTCCCACCTACTGTACGCCAAGAACGGCCGCTTCGCGGCGCGCTATGCGCGTCCCTGACAGCTTCGACAGTCCGGGAAACTTTCATGGAAAACATTCGAAGGCGGGCTTTGTCCCAAAAACTCGGCCCCGCAAGGCCACAATTCAACCGTGCCATGCCACCAGACCAGGGTCATGAGTCAACTCTGCGAGAGGTTGGTATTGGAAGGGTTGTCGGCATTGGAGAGTGCGCGAAATGAGACGATGCCGATGTTTGAAGTGGCGGGTTTGGAGTAAAGGAGTCTCGGGACTGCGCTTTGTGATATTTCCCACTGATTTCCCCGTGCCGTAGCGTTAGCCACTGCCTGTTCCGGAGGTGCTGTCATGCCGATTGTCGTCCCGCGTCTGTCGATGTCCAAAACCCCTCCTATTGCCGCCGCCATGGTGGCGCGCAATTGTGAGCTGCGCGACTACGTCAAGGTTTCCGTGCCGCCCGTCAAGGTGAAGCAGCAGGTGATTGCCTATTGCTCGCCGGACTCGACCTATGCGGTCACCAAGCGGCTGATCGATGCCGCCAAGAAAACCATCTTGATCGGCATCTATGATTTCTCGGCGAACCACATGGTGGAACTGATCGAGGCGGCGCTGCAGCGCGGCGTCAAGGTGAAGCTGATGCTCGACATCGACAGCGACAAGGAGCGCCAACTCTTCGCTGAACTGGGCGAACTCGGCGTCGAGGGTGTGCCTGCCCCGTCCTGCGCCAGCAAGCGCGCCCGCTTCTTTGCCTCCTCGCACGAGAAGGTGATCGTGATCGACGGCGAGTGGTGCCTGGTGCAGAGCGGCAACTACTCCAACAACTCAATTCCGCTCAATGTGAAGGATGGCGGCGACCCCGCGAGTTTCAGAACCGGAAACCGCGACACCGGCCTTGCCATCCGATCGAAGCCGCTGGCCAAGTTCTTCACGAAAATTCTCGAAAGCGACATGGCGCTGGAACTGGCGGGGCCGGCAGCGCTCGCCATGGCGAAGGAAGCGGCGGAGGCCGAAGCCGCCTTCCTGGTCGAGATGGCGCCCAAGAAAATTCCGGACAAGCTCTTTCCCAGCAAGTCCTTCAAGTTCAAGACGCCGCTCAAGATCGAGCCGGTGCTGTCGCCCGACAATTACATGGATGTGGTGCCGGGCAAACTCCGCGCGGCGCGGAAATCCGTGCTGATCCAACAGCAATATGTGAGAAGCAGCCAGACCAACATCATCGTGCTGCTCGATGCCATCAAGGCGGCGCTCGCGGAGGCGGGCGATATCGACATCCGCATCATCCTCGGCAAGATTTTCGATCGCGGCGATATTCCGAAGGAGAAGGAAAATCTCAAGCGGCTGGAGGACAACTATGGCCTCAAGCTTGGCCGCAACGTCCGCTACATCGATACCAGCCGCCTGGTTCACTGCCACAACAAGATGGTGCTGGTGGACGGGAAGGGCGTTCTGGTGAGTTCGCAGAACTGGTCGCATTCGGCGGTGACGAAAAACCGCGAGGCCGGCGTGTGGCTCTCGAACAAGAGCATCTGCCGCTACTTCACCGGCATCTTCGAAACCGACTGGAAGACCGCGCGCCAGACGCTCGAAGCACCCTCCGCCGCAATGATGCCGAAGGAGGCGATGAAGGCAGGCGGTTTCATCCGCGTTGAGCGGGCGGATTACGAGGAGGTTTGAACGCCGCCGGTTGGATGCACGCCTCTCGATTGTTCTCGCGAGGGTCGCGGCAGATTGAACCGTCGAATGCTTCGTTGCACACCTGCATCGCGGACGAGCGAAGTCAAGAACTTGCGCCGCTCCGAACTCTCCACGCGCTCCGCACGTTGAGCAAGTTCTTGAGTTCGATTGACCGCGATGCGACCATTGAAGAAGCAGGCGCAGGCGCCGGCGGCCAGTAACAGGAATGTGCGAATTCGAATAGCCGTTTGACACACCCCTCCCGCCCGTCTATCAGCCCCGCCCCGTTCAACCTCACACGCTGGCGTAGGGTTTGGCACACGGGAGTTCGCTCCCCTCATAGTGTCCGATCCGTCCGGTGCCGGAATTTCCGGTCACACGCGCTGGCGGCGGCTCAACCGGAAAAGGAAAAGACCCATGGCAGTGCCAGAATTCTCCATGCGCCAGCTCTTGGAAGCGGGCGTTCATTTCGGCCATCAGACCCATCGCTGGAACCCGAAGATGAAGAGCTTCATCTACGGCAGCCGCAATGGCATCCATATCATCGATCTCGCCCAGACCGTGCCGCTCCTGCATCAGGCGCTGGTGGCGATCTCCGACACTTGTCGCCAAGGGGGGGGCGCGTGCTCTTTCGTGGGGAAACGAAAGCGTGCGGCACAAGGAGCAGATCGCGGACGCCGCCAAAGCGTTTCGGCCCAGTACTACGTGAACTCCCGCTGGCTCGGCGGCATGCTCACCAACTGGAAGACCATTTCCAACTCGATCAAGCATCTGCGCACCATCGAAGACACGGTGTCGAAAGAAGGCGGCGGCCTCACCAAGCGCGAGCTTCTGTCGCTGTCGCGCGAGAAGACGAAGCTCGACAAGGCGCTGGGCGGCATCAAGGACATGGGCGGCACGCCCGACATTCTGTTCGTGATCGACACCAACAAGGAACAGCTGGCGATCAAGGAAGCGAACCGCCTCGGCATTCCCGTGGTGGCGGTGATCGACACCAACAGCGATCCAACCGGCGTCACTCATCCGATCCCGGGCAATGACGACGCGGGCCGTGCGATTGCACTCTACTGCGACCTCATCAGCCGCGCCGTGATCGAGGGCATCTCGCAAGCCAGTCGGGCGCGGCCGCGATATCGGCGCTTCCGATAACCCGGTCGCGGAAGAAGTTCCGGCGGCCTGATTTCACAATCGACGTGCCCCCGTGTTTTCCACGTGGGGCTTCACTCTCATTTCACGAGGATAACATGGCTGAGATCACCGCCGCGATGGTGAAGGACCTGCGCGAGAAAACCGGCGTGGGCATGAT
>JAAURV010000331.1 GCA_012032065.1 Hyphomicrobiales bacterium | reverse complement strand
CTTCCTTCCTGCGTGCTTTTGGCGAAGGGACTCTGGAAGAAGGAAAAGCGCTGGCCAGGCGGGCGCCGGTCGATCTTCGCGTGAACACGCTCAAGGCGCAGCGTGATCAGGTGATCGGTGCTTTGAAACGGCATGGCGCGGCGGAGGGTCCGCTCTCGCCTTGGTGCGTGCGCGTTCCCGCACCCGGGCCTGATGAGCGTCATGCAAGTGTGGAGGCCGAACCCGCGCATGGCTTGGGTTGGTTCGAAGTTCAGGACGGCGCCTCGCAAGTGGCGGCACTGCTTTCGCAGGCGAAACCCGGCGAACGCGTGGCTGATATCTGCGCGGGTGCGGGCGGCAAGACTCTGGCGCTCTCCGCCATGATGCGGAACCAGGGCACGCTTATTGCCCATGACAGCGACAAGCATCGCCTCAGGCCGATCTTCGAACGCCTCACGCGCGCCGGCGTCACCAACACGCAAGTGATTGCGGCCGAGGACGGCAAGCGGCTGGCCGATCAAGGGCCCTACGACTGCGTGCTGATCGATGCGCCGTGTTCGGGCTCGGGCGCCTGGCGCAGGAAGCCCGATGCAAAGTGGCGTCTCACCGAGAAGCAGTTGCAACAAAGATTCAAGGACCAGTCGCAAGTGCTTGAAAAGGGATTCGATTTGGTCCGCCCCGGGGGTCGCGTCGTCTACATCACCTGTTCGGTCCTGCCGGAGGAGAATGCCGATCAGGTCCGCACCTTCATGGGCCGGCATCCGGAATTATTGATTACTCCGTACAAGGAGATTTGGCCCGGGACCGCGGCACCGCCGCCGCAACGCACCGAACTCCAAGGAACGCTGCTGCTGACGCCCGCTTCGAGCGATACCGATGGGTTCTTCGTGGCGGTGCTGCGCAAGGGATAACCACCTGGCGGACAAAAAGGGTCCGAATTCCACCATTCAAGCTCCGCGTCGAAGGCCGCTTCGGTGAACGCGGCTTAGCCTGCCATGAGCCGGGCCGCCGCTTGGCCTGACAGCAGCGCACCATGGGCCATGCCGAAGTAATCGGCGGAGGTGGCTTCACCGGCAAAGACCAGCCGGCCTTCCCAGTCCGCGGCGGCGAGCGCGGGTCTTGTCTTTGGTATCGATTCGCCGCCCAACAAACCGAGTTTGACGCCACCGGCTACCGGATCGATGGCAGCGACCGTCCGGCCAAGCCGAACATCCATGCCGCGGGCCAGGAGCGACGTGATCTGATCGTAACCGCCGGGAAACAACTGATCCCCGCCACCGAATTCCCTTCCCCCGTCGAGATGCCAGGCGGAGATCGCATTCCAATCTCCGCCATACTCCAACTCGATGGTGCTGTTGACGAAGTGGCGGACGATGCGGCGCTCCTCGGCACTGGCCGAACGCCATGCATCCGACTGCTCAAGGGCTTCCTTGATTTGCTTCATTCGATCTGTTTAGACCGGTCAACGAGCATTTTCCAACGGAGCCCGCGCAAGAAGTAGAGCCGGCAGTCATCGGCGGAAAAGAATACCTGCCACTCATCGCCTTGCTGGATCACATGATGCGGAAAACCCGCCACCAACAGCCATACAGTTCTGTCCTGGTCAAGGACTCCCCAGCCACCCGCCCCAGGAGATTGAGTGCACTGCCACCGTAATCCGTAATCTCAGTTATGGCTGATTGGCTTTGTTGGCGATGCGGCGTGCGAGGGATAAAAGTTAGTCCTTCATCTCGTAGGTATTGGCCGCGGCCGGAAAGTTTCGCGCCTTCACTTCGTCGGCGTAGGACTTGATCGCTTTCTCGATTGCCTTGCCCACTTCGCCGAACTCGCGCACGAATTTGGGAACGCGCGGGGAAAGACCGAGCATGTCTTCCATCACCAGGATCTGCCCGTCGCAGGCAGCCGATGCGCCAATGCCGATGGTGGGGATGGGCAGGTCTTTCGTGATCTTCGCGGCGAGGGGTTCGGCGATAGCTTCGAGGACAACCGCGAAGGCGCCGGCCTCCGCCACAACACGCGCATCTTCTTCGATCGCCGCCCATTGATCGCGGGTGCGGCCTTGGGTCTTGAAGCCGCCGAAGGTGTTGATCGATTGCGGCGTCAGCCCGATATGCGCCATCACAGGCACGCCGCGGTCGGCGAGAAAGCGGATTGTTTCCGCCATGCGCCGGCCGCCTTCGAGCTTGATCGCTCCGCATTCGGTTTCTTTGGTCACCCGCGCCGCGTTGCGAAAGGCCTGGGCCGGGCTTTCCTCATAGGAGCCAAACGGCATGTCGACCACGACGAGCGAGCGCTTGGCGCCCCGCATCACGGCGCGGCCGTGCATGATCATCAGATCGAGCGGCACCGGAAGGGTCGACTCGAAGCCGTGCATCACCATGCCAAGCGAGTCGCCCACCAAGAGGAAGTCGACATATTTGTCGGCGATCGCCGCCGTATGCGCGTGATATGACGTGAGCGCCACTATGGGCGAGCCGCCCTTGCGGGCCGAAATCTCGGGCGCGGTCAAGCGCTTCTGCGGAGCCTGGACGGACATGGTGCCGCTTCTTTAGCCCTCTCAGCGCACGATGGGCAAGTTCAGCACGTAAGGGTGGAAGCCCAGGAGGAAGACGGCGTAAACCGCCACGCCTGCGGCGACCGCAATAATGTCCGATCTGATCTTCGGTTCGAATTGCTTCTTCTTTCCCCGCATCACCGAGAAGACAATGTCGAGAATAGCCACGGCGAGGAAGGTTCCGAACAAGTAGACTGCCGCGCGCTTGCCGTTGGCAAGGAGATGCGCCACCGCCCACAATCCGATGCCGATCGACATCGGCTGCGCGATCCATTTTGCAATGTATCCCTTGCCGGACGCGAGACTGATGAAAGCCAAGAGAACGAGGAGCATGGCCGCGTGGCGCGTCCATTCGCCGGGGATGAAAAGCTGGTCGGCTGCCTCCGGCCCGGCGCGCACCTGGCTGTAGCCCCACACGATCAGCGCCAATCCTACGAGCGAGATCAGCGCATAGAGGCCGCGATAGGCATTGCCAAGCTTCGCCCTCACGCCGTCCCGGTGCGTGGAAAAGACGATCGAGTACATATGCGGCAACGCGAACAGAGCCAGCCCTGCAATCAATACGTTCATGGCGCGAATCCCCTTTCGTTATCCACTATAATCCATTGACTTCGCATGTGCAGCGAAACCTGACGCAGTGTACTGACGGTTAATCATCTGATATGCGGAACCGGGTTCTGAGGGGTGATTCGATGAAACCAACCTTGATTTTATCGGGCGCCGACAAGGGAGGCGTAGGCAAAACGACGCTTTCCCGGTTGCTGGTCGGTGTGCTCAAGCCAAATATGGGCCATGTCCGGCTCGACGGCTTCGGCCCAGTCGGCTCGACAGTCGAAACCATCCCTGGAAACCGCATTTGGCTCCGGGAGCGATGCCTGGATCACCGAACGCTTCCGCTATGCCGGTCTCATCACGATCGTCGACGCGACTTGCGCGGTGGATGAGTTCGACACGACCCCCGAGGCGCAAGCACAGGTGGCGCTTGCCGACGTGCTCCTGGTGAGCAAGACGGATCTCGCCCTGCGCACGCAGTTGGAGACGCTGGAGCAGTGGATGGCC
>JAAURV010000330.1 GCA_012032065.1 Hyphomicrobiales bacterium | reverse complement strand
GACGCTGGGTGCTGACACCCCCGTGCTGATCGATCTCAACGGCGACAACACCGCCGACATGATGATCATTGTGAAAGCCGTCACCGGCCTCACGGCCGGGGATTTCTGGCTGTAGAGTCCGCGAGACGCGTTCTCAGCCCGCCAGCCACTCGGCGCCGTCTTGGGGGACTCGAGGAGGAACTCGGCGGTCGGCACATTGTAGAGCCAGGTTCCGTCGGTACAGGCAAAGCGTTTGGTGGCGATGAGCTGGTCGGTGCCGTCTGGGGCCACGACAGTCATGCTGTAATCGGGATTGTAGGCGATGGCGAGCTGCGCGAAGGCGAAGTCATAGACGCATACGTCGATATCGGGGCCGCCATAGATTGTGTCGTTGCCTTGGCCGCCATAAATCACATCCTCGCCAGTGCCGGCATCGAAAGTGTCGTTGCCGGCTCCGCCGATGAGGATATCGACACCTGCTTCGCCAATGAGCCAGTCGTGGCCATCTCCGCCATCGAGCCGGTCGTTGCCGTCGCGGCCGTTCAGCGTGTCATGACCGCCGAAGCCGAACAGCAGGTCATTGAGGCTCGCGCCATTGATCTCGTCATGGCCGGTGTTGGACCCGAAGACGCGCTCAATCGACATCAGCTTGTCGCCAGCCGCGGCCCAGGCGCCGGTTCCGGTTTGCAGGTCGACTTTCACGGCCGCCTGCGAGCGATAGTCGGCGGTGTCAAGACCGTGGCCTCCGTTCAACAAGTCAGCGCCTTCGCCGCCGATCAACAAGTCATTGCCGGCGCCGCCGCCAAGCCGGTCGTTGCCGTCGCCGCCAACAAGGGTGTCATTGCCCTTGCCGCCATAGATCGTGTCGTTGCCGGCATAGCCCTTGAGCACGGCGTTGACCGCCGCATCGCCCACGCGGACGCGGGCGTCGAGAACATCGTTGCCGGAGAGCAGCAGGGCGTTGAGCGCGCCAATTCCCTGCGCCGTGCCGGCGTTCTGCAGGGCGGGCTGAAGCGCTCCTATGCCGACGGAGAGCCCATCGATCCTGTCAATGAAGGCACCGTCCGGGGAGTAGTGGGCAATGGTGTTGACAACCCCTCCAGTGAACTGACCGGAGGCCTGGTCCCAGGCGAGGCCGGTGCCCACATAATAGGTACGGCTGCCATCGGCATTCTGGACGCCGAATTCGCCGGCATTGGCATAGATCAGACGGCCGAGCAGCGGACCGCCGCCATCGGCCGCGAAGAGATTGGCGCCCAGTCCGAATTGGAGATAGCTGGCCATGATTTTCCCACATTGAAACACCTTTGCGCCACGGATAGTGGCGCACCCACCAAGTGATGAGTGCATGCAAAGGTTGAGCCATAGGGACCCGGCGCCTATTTCATAGCCAGAAAGCGCCCTGGCGAGAGCCAGAAAGGCGGCAGCCAGGCGGGGATATTGGAGAAGGGCAGCACTTCGGGTTTCAGGCTGATGCCAAGCACCTCGATCATGAAGGCGCGGCGGCGTTCGACCCGCGACCACATCTCGGGGAAGCGGTTTGCGATTTCGGTGCGCAGAGCTTCGTCGGCCAGCGCAATGCCATCCTCGATGTTGGAAGTGAAGTATGGGGTGTTGGTGGCCGGGATGATGTCGCATTGCAGCGCCATGCCGGAGCGGAGCTTCTGGATGCTTCCCTTGCGGATGGGCGAGTGCAGCCACTCTTCGAGATGGATCAAATGGCCCGGATTGAGTCCGACGCCGAAGAAGGGATCGCCGAGGCGGCTCATCACCGTGTCGTAAAGCTCGCCGCCCGTGACGCCGATGCCAATCGTTTCGTACCAGGCAACCGCGGCTTCGAAATAGGGGCGGACGAGTTTGTCGACGTAGTCGCCGATGGGCGGCGGCAGATCGTTCTCGCTTGCCACGAGGAAGCCCGCGCGGCAGTTCAGCGCGCCAACAAGCCCTGTGCCAACGACGATCGGATCGCCGTATTCTATTGTCCGTGCCGAGGGGCTGGGCAGGCCGTATTTGGCGCGAGGTCCCGAGCACATGCTGACGTGGATCGATAAAGGGAATCCATCGAAGCCCAGGTTGCGGCAGAGCACATACTCGCTGATCCCGGGGCGGGCGGCGTGAATGACGCGCTTCACCGCGTTCGATGTGCGGCAGGCGGCGAACTCGAAGCGGGCGAGCTGGTCCGCTTCGTTGATGGCGCGAAGGCCATCCTTGGGGCTCATGAAGAGCATGGCGGCGTTGGTGACCTGGCCGAACTTCTTCAGTTCCTCGACGAGATAATGCGGAGCTTCGAGCCAGTTGCCGTCCATGGAGCCTTCCACATCTTCGTAGCCCTTCCAGCCGGCAAGGCCGATGCGCATATCGCGTTTGAGTCCAGCGTCCACCAGCAGCTCAAGCAACGGGCGCGTGCCTTGGCGCGGCTGACCCATGAGACTCAGGGGCGGCCATAGTACGGGAGTGAAAATGCCGCTGGCGGTTTCGGAGTAAGGATAACACTCGTTGCCAAGCAGCAGATGCGGGCGAGTGAGTGGCGAGACGATCAGGATCGCTTCCTCGAAGCGTGGATCGAAACCGGTGGCCCAGCAGATGTTTCCCACATGCTCGCGGTCGCCGTAGATCACGACGGCGTCGTAGCCTTGGTCACGCATCCGGGCGCGAAGGGCTGTCATGCGCGGAATGTAGATGTCTTTGCCGAGAACGGGCTCGAAGACGGGTTCGCCGAAATCGGGGAGCGAGGCTTCGATGAGTTTGGCGCTGCGCGTTTTCATGGGATGCTCCGGATTGGCAGAGAGGAGGCCAGATTATGGCCCGTCGCGCAAGCGTGATCCCGGTTGATTTGTCAGGCCTTGGCGCAAGGTCTAAACCCGGCACGACCAAGGAGTCTTGCGCGATGCAGATCATTCACAAACGCGGCTGGGAATTGCCGGAACATCTGGTGACACCGGAGGCGCTGTTCTTTAACCGGCGGGCATTTCTGGGCGCTGCCGCGGGTGCCGCCGCACTTGGCCTGTCAGGCCGCGCCATAGCGGAAACCGATCCCTCCGCCGGCCTCTACCCTGCCAAGCTCAATCCCGGCTTTGCCGATGCGGGCAGGGCGGTGACGGCGGAAGAATACAACACCACCTTCAACAACTTCTATGAGTTCGGGTCCTCGAAACGGATTTCGGCTTTGGCCGAAGCACTGCCGATCCGGCCATGGTCGATCGTGATTGACGGGGAAGTCGAAGCGCCGATGACGCTTGGGATCGACGATCTCCTGAAGAAGGTTCAGCTCGAAGAACGCATTGTGCGTCACCGCTGCGTGGAAGCCTGGGCCATGGTGGTGCCGTGGACCGGGTTCATGCTGAAGGATCTGGTGACGATCGCCAAGCCCAAGGCAAGTGCCAAATATGTGCGTTTCGAGACCTTCAACAATCCCGAGGTGGCGCCGGGCATGAAGCCGGGGCTGTTCTCGTCCTATCCCTGGCCCTATGTCGAGGGTCTCACCATGGCGGAAGCCGCCAACGACCTCTCTTTCATGGTGACGGGCGCCTATGGCAAGCCTCTGCCCAAGAGCATGGGCGCGCCATCCGCCTGCACATGCCGTGGAAATATGGCTTCAAGTCTGTGAAGTCGATCGTCCGCGTGAGCT
>JAAURV010000329.1 GCA_012032065.1 Hyphomicrobiales bacterium | reverse complement strand
GATATCCCGGATTTCTTCTGCCGTGGAATGTGCTCTACGCGTGCCTCGCGCTGGTCATATGGACCTATCTCACGCCGCCGCTCGAAGAGATGCGAGAATTTGCATGGGGCTGGGTTGGTTTTGTTTTCGTCCGAAACCTGCTGCTCGCAATCGCGGTTTTCGGCGCGTGGCATCTCTGGCTCTATGTGTGGCGCAAGCAGGGGACCGCATTCAAATACAATCGCCAATGGCCGAAGGAGAAGTCATCGGCGTTCCTGTTCGGCAATCAAACCTACGACAACATGTTCTACACTCTGGCGAGCGGAGTGCCGATCTGGACGGCGTATGAAGTGCTACTGCTCTGGGCCTATGCCAACGGTTTCGCGCCGATGATCGATTTCGCCGCGCATCCAGTTTGGTTTGTGGCCGTGTTCTTCCTGGTGCCGCTCATTCACGAAGCCGGTTTCTATTTCGCGCATAGGCTGGTGCATTGGCCGCCGCTCTATCGGATGGCGCATCACCTGCATCACCGCAACACCAATCCGGGGCCATGGTCGGGGCTCTCCATGCATCCGGCCGAACACGTGATCTACTTCTGGAGTATCGCGCTGTTTTTCCTGATCCCATCGCATCCCGTGCATATGATCAATCTCGCATCGCGGCTGGGTGTGGCTCCCGCACAGGGGCACACCGGCTTCGACCGGCTGGCGCTGGGCGACGAGGCGACGATGGACGTCTCCTACTACGCGCACTATCTGCATCATAAATATTTCGAGGTGAACTACGCCGACGGCATGGTGCCGCTCGACAAGTGGTTCGGCTCTTTCCACGACGGAACGCCCGAAGCGCACGAGGCGATGCTGGCGCGGCGGCGGAAGCTGGCGGAGCGGGGATATTCATCGGGGCAGACGGCTGGCGAAAGCTGAGCGTCACGCCGCCTTTCGCGGGATGTTCGCACGCTCGTAAAGATGCCATGCGGCGTGGCCCAGAACCGGCAGTACCACGAAGAGGCCGAGGAACATCGGCAGCATAGCGGCGAAGGTCAACACGGCAACGATCAGGCCGAAGCCCAGCATCGCGACTGGGTTCTCCGCCACGGTGCGCACGCTGGAGATGAGGGCGGTGACGAAGTCGACGTCGCGGTCGAGGAGCATGGGCATGGCGATGACGGTCAGGCTGAAAAGGATGGTTGCGAGAATGCCGCCCACCAGCGTTCCCACGGCGAGGAATGTCAGGCCTTGGCCGGTGGAAAGAAAGGCGAGAAAAGAGTCTACGCTGCCAAATCCGCGGTAGCCGATGAACAGAGCGAAGATCAGCCGCGCCTGATACATCCAGATCCAGAACACGAAGAGCACGACGAACGCCATCCAGCCCATTTCGCGGCGGCTCTGGCGGTAGACCACGGAGAGCACTTCGCTCCAAGAAATCGGAAGCCCACGCGAAAGCCTGCGGCTGGTTTCATAGAGCCCCGCCGCGACGAAGGGGCCAATCAGCGGAAAGCCGATGGCAAGCGGAATGATGAGCCAGGGCGAACGGTAACGCGTGACGAGATAGCAGAGGGCGAGGCCGCCCAGCGCATAAACGCCGCCGAAGAACAGGCCAAGCAGCGGCTGCCGCAGAAAATCCGCAAGGCCCGCGTAAATCGCGGCTTGCACATCGGCAAGGGTCAAGGGTTTCGAGAGGCGGGGCTCGCTCATTCGGCAAAACTATCGGGTGGGCGCAACCCGTCATTGACTTGCGTCAAGCGCCTTGACGGGGCCCGTCGGCCAACGCACGCACGGAGCCGCGGCTCGCTGACGGGTCGGCGTTCGGCGGGTATCGGACCGCCTTCAAATCAGGGGCCACGGTCCAACAGCGGCGCGGCATGTCAACGACCGCGCGCGTTGTCATGGGCAAATCGGGTGGCCGGAAATTGGTATTCATGACACAAAACGATCATGGCAACCGCAGATTGTCGAACTGCGCCGCTGCTGCGCTATGCTCACCTGACGTTGGAGGCGCGGCATGGTGCGAACGGTAATTTATCTTCTGGCATTGCTTGCAATCGTTTCTCCGTCGAATGCCGATGATCGGCGCAGCGTACTGTTCGATGCCGTGCTGGATTTCGACCGTGACGGAACGGCTGACCGCGCCGCGATCATATTGAAAGGCAAACGAGATGACGGCTGGCAACAGGAGGAAGGCTATGCCTATCCGCTTGCGGGAGAAGACCAGGTGGAACTGGTTGTCTTTCTTGGCGCGGGCGCGGAAGCTCTCGAACTATCCAGGACGCCGAGTTTCCGCTCGGAATTTCTGGTGGACGAGCGGATGTTCAGTTGGATCCAGCCAATGGAGGTCACGAGCAAGGGATCGCTCAAGCTGAATTCGGCCTATCAACCGGGCGCCAGCAATACGCGCGAACAAACACTGACGCTTGTCTGGCGCAGCGGAGAAGCAGTGGTGGCAGGCTACACAATCGGCTGGGAGACGCGCGAAGGTGCTGGCACCTGCGACGTGAATCTGCTTTCGGGCAAAGCCGTTCTCATTGAAGGTATTGACCCGTCAGGCCCGGCAAAACGTCTCGAAGGTTCGTTCAAGCCCGTTCCGCTCCGCAAGTGGTCGGAGAAGACCAGGCCGAAGGTGTGTGACGAACTGGGTTAGATCAGGGGCAGCTCGGAGAGTTTCACGGCAAGCTCGGGAGCGAAGCCGGGCGCCAGCACTTCATCCGCCGTGATCGTGCGATGCGTGACAAATCCGTCCGTGCTGGGCTTCTCGAAGACGTGAGTCACAAATGTATTGACATCGATCACCCAAAGCGAAGGCACACCATAGCGCGCATAGAGCTTGGCTTTGCGGCCGCTGTCATAGGCGAGCGTGGAGTCGGAAATCTCAACCGCAAGAAGCGTGTTGGACGGCGCGAGTTGCGGCACTTTCACCTTCGCGTCGTAGAAGACGATATCCGGTTCGAGGAAGGAGCTCTCGTCAAGACGGAAGGTCGTTTCGGGGATGATCCTGTAGGCGTCGCTTCTGCGGCGCAGCCAATAGTCCAGCAAGGATCCCTTGTAAGTCTCGTGCCTGCTTCCTTTGGGCGACCTTGGAACCACATCCCCGTCAATGAGTTCGAACCGCTCGTCTTCGTCGATGACGCCCGCCTGCACCATGGCTTCGATTTCGGCGACGGTCCAGCGGCGGCGCGGCATGTCATCGACGGCGCGCGGGTGTTCGCGACATTGGCCGAAGCGGTCGCCGATCTCGGCAAGATACACTTGACAGGTGGGATTGCGTGGCTGGCCTGGCTGCTTGTCCACCTCACCTATCTGAGCGCCTTTCAAAACCGCTTGCTGGTGTTCATTCAGTGGGCTGGCAATTACTTGACGCGCTACCGCTGGGCGCGCTTGATTACCGCCGAGCAACGCGACATCTCAACGGCAAGCGCACCGATACATACCACACCCTCCACCTAAACGGCTGGCGTCTCACTTTCCTCGCGACAAACGCTCGCCCCGGCGCAGCGTTGCTTTGATGTGCGCTGCCTGCGTGCGCACGGCCTGCATGGTGTCGGCAGGCCGTTTGTCCCGTAGGGCCATGACCAGATACAGGCGAGAATTCTGCCCTAGCAGCGCGGCGTAGCGAGCTAAAAATTCCATTACAACCCG
>JAAURV010000328.1 GCA_012032065.1 Hyphomicrobiales bacterium | reverse complement strand
GGGCGCATTCCAGGCCGCGGGCCGGCACCGACGATCAGGACGGTAGCGTCGGAGGTCTTGGGGGCGATGATCTCGGGATGCCAGCCGCGCCGCCACTCCTCGCCCATCGCCGGGTTCTGGGTGCAGCGGATCGGCGACATGGTGTAGTCGCCGGTCACGCAGATGTTGCAGCCGATGCATTCGCGAATGTCATCGATCCGGCCTTCCTCGATCTTCCTCGGCAGGAAGGGATCGGCAATCGATGGCCGCGCCGCGCCGATCATGTCCATGAGCCCGCTCCTGACAACGCGCACCATGAGTCGGGCGAGGTATAGCGGCCAACGCCCACAACTGGTTTCGTCGTCAGCGCTTTCACGCCTTTGATGTATGGCTCCTGAAAACCCTCCTCCGCGAAGCGCGAGGTTTGCGAATCGTACTGCCAGCTCGAAAGGCACAAGTCCCAGAGATCGGGGAGTTCGGCCATGAACGCGATGGCATCCATGACCTCGGCCCGTTCGAGCCCGCCTGCGACGCCGATTTCGCTCATCGATAGACGCACAGGCACCGCGCATGTCGCGCCCACCGCATCCTTCGTATCCTCGATCACTTCGCGCAAGAGCCGCACGCGGTTTTCAAGCGAACCGCCATATTCGTCGCTCCGCCGGTTGGTGGCGCGGGACAGGAACTGCTGGAAGATGCCAAGCCCGTGTCCGGCATAGACGTAGACCAGATCGTAGCCGGCTTTCTTCGCCCGCAACGCCGCGGCCCGATGGGCAAGCCGCAAGTTCCTGATGTCCTCTTTGTCCATGGCGCGGGCATGCACGGGATCGTCGAAGGAACTGGACGCGGGACGATCGCTGGGAGCGATCGGAATTTCGCGGCTCCACAGATTGACCGCGGTTCCGCCCGAGTGACACAATTCAATCCCGGCCAGCGAGCCATGGGCATGGATCGCGTCCACGATGTGGGAATGGACGGGAAGGTCCTGATCGCTCCACAGGCGAAGCTCGACATAGGGCGTTACATCGGCGGCCGGATGGATTTCGACCATCTCGGTGCAGACCACGGCCCAGCCGCCCTCCGCCTTGATTCCCCGCATGGCCGCCAGAGCGGAAGGATCGCGCCAGCCCATGCCGTTGCAATGGGGCACCTGGTAGAAGCGGTTACGGGCGGTGACCGGCCGATCCGGACCGGTTCAAACAAAATGTCGTAACGAGAATCACGCACGGGAGCTGACGGGGGCATCCCCAAGGGTGGCACGGGCGCATCGAAAGTAGCAAGCGCGGCGCGATGCTGCACTGCGAAAAAGTTGCGCGGTTACAACGCCCGGACGAATTGACCCCAGGTCCCGGCTTTTCCGGTTTTCAAGGCCCTGCCGTAGTGGCAAAACTCTGCCCAACAGGGGTTGGGGTTATGAAAAAACAGATTCTGACGATGTCGGCGGCGGTTGCCGTTCTGGTGGCCGCTTGGGGAAGCGCATTTGCGGCAGGTTTCTCCATCCGCGAACAATCGGCCGAGGGTCTCGGCAGTTCCTTCGCCGGCATCGCGGCGGGAAGTCATGGCCTCTCCTCCATGTACTGGAACCCCGCCACCATCTCGCAGCACAATGAGCAGGGCTACATTTCGGAAAGCAACATATCGCTGATCCTGCCCTATTCGGAGGCGAAAGACGGCGTGGGCGGATTTGGCGGATCTTCGGACAGCGGGAACATCGGCGTTCTGGCGCTGGTGCCCGCGTCTTACTCCGTGTACGGACTAACGGACGACATTACCTTGGGCCTTGCGATCAACGCCCCTCTCGGCCTGGCCACGAAGGCGGATGCTTGGGCCGGCTCGCCGCATGGATCGAGTTCCGAAGTCTTCACACTCAATGTGAATCCCAATGTCGCTTACAAGATCGGCGACATGCTCACGGTCGCCGTTGGCGTTCAGGGCGAGTACATCGCAGTCGAACTGGAATCGGAGACGCCTGGCGGCGCGCAGTTTTTCGGCGGCGAGGCCGATGACATCGCCTTCGGGTTCACCGCCGGCCTTCTTTTCGAACCCATGGACGGCACCGAAATCGGCGTCGGATTTCGCTCATCCATCTCGCACAAACTGAAGGGCGACGGCTTCCTCACGCCTGTTGGCTTCAACGACGGCATCTCGGCCAAACTTAAAACACCGGAAGTCGTGACGCTCGGCATCAAGCAGGACATTACCGACGAATTCCGGCTCATGGCGGGCGTCGAGTGGGCGAATTGGAGCCGGTTCAAGGCACTCGACATCATTCGCGACGACACGGGCGCCATACTCGCCTCTACACCGCAGGATTGGGACGACTCCTGGTTCTTCTCGATTGGCGGCGAGTATGATTGGACCGACGAATTGACGGTGCGCGCCGGATTCGCCTATGAGGACTCGGGCGTTCCTGACTCCACCCGCACCCCGCGCGTGCCGGACAACGACCGCTACTGGGTGTCGGTCGGCGCGTCCTACAAGATCAATGGCTGGCTCACGGCGCACGCCGCTTACAGCCATATCTTCGTCGAGGATGGTTCCATAAATCTTCCTGCCGGCGGTGGCCTTCCGTCACTCACGGCCAATTTCGACCAGCACATCGACATAGTTTCCGCCTCGGCGACGATCGATTGGTAGGCGCTTCCGCTCTTCCGACATTCGCCGATATCGAGGCGGCGGCGAAGCGCATCGAAGGGTTTGCCGTCGAGACCCCGCTTCTGGAGTCGAGGAAGCTCAACGCCATCGTAGGCGGACGCATTCTGCTTAAACCCGAGTGCCTGCAGCGCACCGGCTCGTTCAAGTTCCGCGGCGCGTGGAACGCCATCTCCAAGCTCAAGAAAAGCGGCGCTGCCAAGGCGATCGTGGCCTTCTCCTCCGGCAATCACGCGCAAGGGGTGGCCGCCGCAGCGCAGATCGCGCGGCTTCCCGCCATCATCGTGATGCCGTCCGATGCTCCCGCGATCAAGATCGCGAACACACGCGATTATGGAGCGGAGGTGGTGACCTACGACCGCGTGAAGGAAAGCCGCGAAGACATTGCGGCGCTGATCGCGAAGGAGCGCCATGCGGCGATTGTACCGCCATTCGATCATCCCGACGTGATCGCGGGGCAGGGAACCTGCGGACTTGAACTCATTTCGAAGGCGAAGGCGCTCGGAACCGATATCGACGACATCGCCGTGTGTTGTTCCGGCGGCGGGTTGACAGCGGGGATCGCGCTGGCGGCGGAGGCTCTATCGCCGCGCACGCGTGTCCACACCGCGGAACCGGAGGGCTTCGACGACTATGCACGCTCGCTCGTGAGCGGCAAGCGCGAACGCAATGCGGCGAATGCGGGTTCGATCTGCGATGCGCTGTTGTCGCCCACGCCCGGCGAGTTGACCTTCGCCATCAACCAGCCACGCCTGGGGCCGGGTTATGCGGTGAGCGATGCGGAGGTGCGCGAGGCGATCCGCTTCGCGTTCGAGACCGTGAAACTGGTGGTCGAACCAGGCGGGGCCGTTGCGCTGGCGGCGGTGCTGACGGGAAAGATTCCGGCAAACAATCGAACCATCGGCATCGTTCTCTCCGGCGGCAACATCGACGCCGCGCTGATGGCGGAGATACTGCGCGGCTGATCAGGCCGCAGTTTCGGAGGCTTCGC
>JAAURV010000327.1 GCA_012032065.1 Hyphomicrobiales bacterium | reverse complement strand
ACTCAAGCCGCGCCTTCTGCAAAACCTGTGGCAGCACGCTTGGCGCAATCGACGACAATTCCCGTGGTGGCGCTGCTGCTCGGCTGTTTCGACTCGGCAAATCGCAAGGAACTTGCTCCAAAGTATCACTCTTTCGCCAGCAAGCGCCCTCGCTGGTGGAAAGTGGAGATCGGCTGAGGGATTATCTCCGCCCGCCCGCCGCCCGCTTACGCGGCGGGGGTGCGGGCATCCGCGACTCGGCGAAGAGTTCCGCGAGCTTCTCGGTCATGGCGCCGCCGAGTTCTTCGGCATCGACAATAGTGACGGCGCGCTTGTAGTAGCGCGTGACATCGTGGCCAATACCGATGGCGATCAGTTCGATGGGCGAACGGCCTTCGATATCCGCGATCACCTGGCGCAAGTGACGCTCGAGATAGTTGCCGGAGTTCACCGACAGCGTTGAATCGTCGACCGGCGCGCCATCGGAGATCACCATCAGGATGCGCCGCTGCTCGTGCCGCGCCAGAAGGCGATTGTGCGCCCAGATCAGCGCCTCGCCGTCGATATTCTCTTTCAGCAACCCCTCGCGCATCATCAGGCCGAGATTGCGCCGCGCCCGCCGCCATGGCTGATCGGCCGATTTGTAGATGATGTGCCGGAGATCGTTGAGGCGGCCAGGAGCCGCGGGCTTCCCCGACGCAAGCCACTTCTCGCGCGATTGCCCGCCCTTCCAGGCGCGCGTGGTGAAGCCAAGAATTTCCACCTTCACCGAGCAGCGCTCCAGCGTGCGCGCCAGAATATCGGCGCAGGTCGCCGCAACCGTGATGGGCCTTCCCCGCATCGAGCCCGAATTGTCGAGCAGCAGCGTCACCACGGTGTCGCGGAATTGCGTGTCCTGCTCGACTTTAAAAGACAGCGGATGCATGGGATCGGTGATAATGCGGGTGAGGCGCGCCGCATCGAGCACGCCTTCCTCCAGATCGAAATCCCAGGAACGGTTCTGTTGCGCCATCAGGAGCCGCTGCAAGCGATTTGGCAAGCCTGGCAACCACGCCCTGCAAATTCGAGAGCTGCTTGTCGAGATAATTGCGAAGCCTGGTCAGCTCATCCGAGTCGCAAAGGTCTTCCGCCGCGATTTCCTCGTCATGCGCATTCGAGAACACTTTGTAAAAGTGATCGTTGGACAGCGACGAAAACGGAAGCTGCGGCCGCCACGGCTCCTCGCCATCGTCCTGCTCCTCGCTGTCGGCATCGTCCGGCATGTCCTCGGCGTCGATCTGCTTTGCCTCCATTTCGGCGGCTTCGGTCTTGCCCTCGCTCTCCTCCATCTCCTCCATGGCGGATTGCTGGCTTTCCTGATCTTCGCCTTCCGGCGTCTCGTTGCGCTCGCCGGAATCGGGGTCGGGCTCCTGCTCCTCGTCATTCTCGCCGGAACCGTCCGGATCGTCGCCCAATTCGTCCGCCATTTCGAGCGCCGCGATCAGGTCGCGCGAGAGCCGCGCATAGGCCACCTGATCGTGAATGTTGTCCACGAGATGATCCATCTGCGAGGTGGCGCGCTCGGCGATCCACTGCCGCCACATATCGACCATCGCCTTGGCGCCTTCGGGCGGCGCGAGGCCCGTCAGTTTCTCGCGCACCAGCAAAGCCACCGCATCGTCGAGTGGCGCATCGCGGCGGTCTGTGTAACGCGACACGTCCTTCTTGCGATAACGGTCCTCAAGCACGGCGGTGAGGTTCAAAGCCATGCCCGGCATCGCGTTGGCGCCGAGCGACTCGATCCGCGCCTGCTCAGCCGCCTCGAAAACGGCGCGCGCGTTCTTGCCTTCAGGTTTGTACCGGTTGTGCACGCTGTCGGAATGATTGCCGAGCCTGAGCGCGAAGCTGTCGGAGAGTCCGCGCACGATCGCCAGTTCCCGCGCCGAAAAATTCGCCGGCGGATTGGGAAGCCGCGCCCGGTTCCCCGAAAGATTGGGCGGCTCGTTGCCGAAGGTGACCGCCATTTCGGGATCGCCGGCGATGGTTTTCATCGCCGCCGTGAGCGCTTGCTTGAATTCCGCTGCCGGCCCGTCCGGTTCGGCGGCCATGGCCAATCCTCAGGCCAGCGCCACGTGGGCTGGCGATTCCGGCAGCTCCTCGCCGAAGCAGCGCTGATAGAACTCAGCCACCGTCGCGCGCTCGAGTTCGTCGCACTTGTTGAGGAAAGTGAGGCGGAAGGCAAACGCGATGTCGTCGAAAATCTCGGCGTTCTGCGCCCAGGTGATCACCGTGCGCGGGCTCATCACCGTGGAGATGTCGCCCTGCATGAAGGCATTACGGGTCAAATCGGCGACCCGCACCATGTTGCCGATGGTTTTGCGGCCCTTGTCGGTCTCGTAGGCCTTGGCCTTGGCCAGCACGATGCCAACCTCCTGCGCGTGCGGCAGATAATTCAGCACGCTCACGATCGACCAGCGGTCCATCTGCGCCTGGTTGATCTGCTGGGTGCCGTGATAGAGACCCGTGGTGTCGCCAAGCCCCACCGTGTTCGCCGTGGCGAAAAGCCGGAACGAGGGATGCGGCCGGATCACTTTCGACTGATCGAGCAGCGTCAGCTTGCCGGATGATTCCAGAATGCGCTGAATGACGAACATCACGTCCGGCCTGCCCGCGTCATACTCGTCGAACACCAGCGCCACGTTGTGCTGATAGGACCACGGCAGAATGCCTTCGCGGAATTCGGTGATCTGCTTGCCGTCCTTTAGCACGATCGCATCCTTGCCGATCAGATCGATGCGGCTGATGTGGCTGTCGAGGTTGATGCGGATGCAGGGCCAGTTGAGCCGCGCCGCCACCTGCTCGATGTGGGTCGACTTGCCGGTGCCGTGATAACCGGTCACCATGACGCGGCGGTTGTAGGCAAAACCCGCCAGGATCGCGAGTGTCGTATCGCGATTGAACAGATAGTCCTCGTCGAGATCGGGCACATGCTCGCTCGTTTGCGAGTAGGCCGGCACCTCGATCGACGAATCGAATCCGAACAATTGCTTTACCGACACCTTGATGTCGGGAAGCGGGGAAGTTTCGCCATTGGCTTTGGCTGTCATGGTCTCGGTCTTTTCGGATAATGCGCGAGCCTTCTAGACGAGGGGTTCCATGGGCGCAAAGTTGCCATTCCTCGTGACAGGTTTAGCGCGGCTTTTCCGCGCGCCGAATGGTGCGCTGCCAGGTGCCCTTGTCGCGGCGAAGCCATCCCTTGGGAAAACCGCCGAGAAAGCTGGTGATAAGCAGGCCCCAGAAATAAACGGGATAGAGCGGCGCGATGGCCGCGCTGCGCCAATGGGGCTTGAGTCCAGAGCCGTCAACAGCCACCGCACAGGCGAATTGCGTATAACCGGCGGCCAGGCCCGCCGCCAGGATCAAAGGCAGCGCGCGAAAGTTGACGGCGGCTTCCGTCGAACCGGCATGGAAGGCGGAGACGAGGCTTGCTGCCGCAAGACCGAGGATGGCCGAAAGGGTGGTCAGGACGGCGCGGTCTATGACTGGCGCCTCATGCGGCTCGGACGGAGCGGGTCTCGTCGTGAACTCCGAGAGCGGCAGGAACGGCACGACGCCGCTAGTGCTCTTGCCGTCGATGATGATCTTGTCGGCGCCCGACAGCACCCGCTCCTGCATCT
>JAAURV010000326.1 GCA_012032065.1 Hyphomicrobiales bacterium | reverse complement strand
TGCCGGGGCCTGCTGCTCGGTGCTTGTGGCGGTTGGCGGCGCGTAGGTGCTGGCGCCGCTGCCCCAATAGAACAGGGCGAGCAGGGCGAGCAGCGCCGCGATGCCGGCAATGACATATCCGGTGTTGCCGCTGGAGCTGCGGCCAACGTAGTTGCCGCCGCCGGTTTCGCGTTCGATTGACGCATTCAAAGGCTCGAACGCGGATTTTGGATTCGTGGCCATATCACTCTCCATTCGTTGTTCGCCGACCGGGAGTGAATCTAGGAAGCGATTGTCCCCATTCCGTGGCGAAACCTTGACCATTTCTTAACCGACTCCGGCAAGGTTTGGCCCCATGCGTTTCAAGGCTTTCGACTGGGGACTGACGCTCGGCTGCGTGGCATTGCTCGGCTATTTCGCCTGGCACGCGAACGAGGCCGCGCGGCTACAAGTTCCGCGACAGATTGCTTGCGGATGCGTCGCGCCTTGAGGGCGAGTTGGTGACTCTGGAGAAGGAGCGGAGCTCTTTCGAGGACCATGTGGCGCTCTTGAGGCCCAATTCGGTGGATCCGGACCTGCTTGACCAGCTGGCGCGCGAGCGGCTCGAAATGGCCAAGCCGGACGAGTTGATCGTCCGCACGCAAGCGCAATAAACCAGACGTTACGGCCAGATAAACCGTTATCCGGTTAACGCTCGAAATAACGAGCGCTCTCAATTGTTTAGTGCTATCAATTTGGCGCTGAACGAGGGGAGGGCCGAGACCATGGCAGTGAAATCCGCCTATATCGCGAAGAAGGGCGAGAAGTCACAGAAGGCCGAAAAGGCGTCAGGCCCGCCGCTCTCGAACAGCGGTTTCACGAAAGACCAGGAGCTTGCGGCCTACCGCGACATGCTGCTGATCCGGCGCTTCGAGGAGAAGGCGGGCCAGCTCTACGGCATGGGCTTCATCGGCGGGTTCTGCCACCTCTATATCGGCCAGGAAGCGGTCGTGGTCGGCTTGCAGATGGCCCAGAAGGAGGGCGATCAGGTGATCACCTCCTACCGCGACCATGGCCACATGCTGGCCTGCGGCATGGACCCCAGGGGCGTGATGGCGGAGCTGACCGGGCGGCGCGGCGGATACTCGCGCGGCAAGGGCGGTTCCATGCACATGTTCAGCCGCGAGAAGCAGTTTTTCGGCGGCCACGGCATTGTCGGCGCGCAAGTGCCGCTGGGGGCGGGGCTGGCCTTCGCCAACAAGTATCGCGGCAACGACCATGTGTCGGTCACCTATTTCGGCGATGGCGCGGCCAACCAGGGCCAGGTCTACGAGACCTTCAACATGGCCTCGATCTGGAAACTGCCGTGCATCTTCGTGATCGAGAACAACCGCTACGCCATGGGCACGGCGGCGCCGCGTTCAACCGCGCTCTCTGACAAGCTCTCGGCGCGCGGCGAAGCCTTCGGCATTCCAGCCGAACAGGTGGACGGCATGGATGTGCGGGCCGTCAAGGATGCGGCCGACAAGGCGGTGGCCCATTGCCGCTCGGGTGCAGGGCCCTACATTCTCGAGATGATGACCTACCGCTACCGCGGCCATTCCATGTCCGACCCCGCGAAATATCGTGCCAAGGAAGAAGTTCAGAAAATGCGCGAGGAGCACGATCCGATCGAGCAGGTGAAAGCGCGGGTGATCCGCGCCAACATGGCGAGCGAGGACGATCTGAAGAAGATCGACGCCGACATCCGGGCGATCGTCACCGAGGCGGCCGAATTCGCGCAAAGCGATCCGGAGCCGGATGCAGCTGAGCTTTACACCGATATCTATGTGAACGCCTAAGCGGGAGACGGACATGCCCAACATCCTTATGCCCGCCCTTTCTCCTACCATGGAAGAAGGCAAGCTCGCCAAGTGGCTCAAGAACGTCGGCGACAATGTGAAGTCGGGCGATGTCATCGCCGAGATCGAGACCGACAAGGCGACCATGGAAGTGGAAGCGGTGGACGAAGGGCCGCTGACCGCCATCCTGGTTCCGGCGGGCACCGAAGGGGTCAAGGTCAACACGCCGATTGCGGTGATTGGCGAAGCTGATGCAGCGCCTGCCGCGAAAGCCGCTCCGGCTCCTGAAGCTGCAAAGGTTGATGCGCCCGCCACCGCTGCTCCAGCAGTCATCGTGGCTGCGCCCGCCGCTGCCGATCCCGAAGTTCCTGAAGGCACCGAGATGGTGTCGATGACGGTGCGCGAGGCGATCCGTTCGGCCATGTCGGAAGAGATGCGCCGCGACAAGGACGTGTTCCTGATGGGCGAGGAGGTTGGCGAATACCAGGGCGCCTACAAGATTTCGCAAGGCATGCTCGACGAGTTTGGCCCGCAACGCGTGATCGACACGCCGATCACGGAACATGGATTCACCGGCATTGCCACGGGCGCTGCTTTTGCGGGGCTGAGGCCTATCGTCGAATTCATGACCTTCAACTTCGCCATGCAGGCGATCGACCACATCATCAATTCGGCGGCGAAGACGCTTTACATGTCGGGCGGGCAGATGGGTGCGCCCATCGTTTTCCGTGGACCCAATGGCGCTGCGGCGCGCGTGGGCGCGCAGCACAGCCAGGATTACGCCGCATGGTATGGCGCCATTCCCGGCCTTAAAGTGGTGATGCCCTACACGGCGTCGGACGCGAAGGGGCTGATGAAGGCGGCGATCCGCGATCCCAATCCGGTGATCTTCCTCGAAAACGAAATCCTCTACGGCAAAAGCTTCGAAGTGCCGAAGCTTGACGACTGGGTGGTGCCGATCGGCAAGGCCAGGATTGCACGCGTGGGGCGGCATGTGACGCTTGTCTCCTTCGGTATCGGCATGGTGCATACGCTGGCGGCGGCGGACAAGCTGGCGGCCGAAGGCATCGAGGCCGAGGTGATCGACCTTCGCACCATTCGCCCGATGGACCTTCCGGCCATTGTCGAGAGCGTGAAGAAGACCAACCGCTGCGTCTGCGTGGAAGAGGGCTTCCCGCAATTCTCGGTGACCAGCGAAATCGCGGCACAGGTGATGACGCACGCGTTCGACTATCTCGATGCGCCGGTAGCGCGCGTCGCCGGCAAGGACGTGCCGATGCCCTATGCGGCGAATTTGGAGAAGCTGGCGCTGGTTTCAGCGGACGATGTCGTGATTGCGGCGAAAGGGGTGCTTTATGTCTGAACATGACCACGACCATCATCATCACGACCACAGCCACGAAACCCATCCGCATCAACTCCAGCCGCCGCATGAGGTGTTTCACGATCCCAAGGCGGGCGAGGTCATGCGCGCCTGGATCACCAATGGGCACCTGAGCCTGTCGCTGCATGCCATGGCCTTCGGCAAGGCCGACGTCTGGGGCCATATTCTGGCGGGCGTGGCGCAACAGGTGGCGGCGTCGATGGAAGAGATGGGGCACTCGACCACGAGCCACAATCTGGAAGTCATTCGCAAGACGCTGGCTGACGACTTGGCGAAAGCGGCGGCGCAATCGTCGGTGCTTGCGAACAAGAGTTGAGATCGATGGCTGAACCCGCCAAGCGCAAGGCGACCTACGCCGACCTAGAGGCGGTTCCGCCGCATCTGGTGGCGGAGATCATCCGTGGCGCGCTGGTGACGCACCCGCGGCCGTCGCCTCGGTCATGCGGGGGCGCAAAAC
>JAAURV010000325.1 GCA_012032065.1 Hyphomicrobiales bacterium | reverse complement strand
AATCATCGACCGGTGGTCGACCAGGAACCGATCATGCTCCAGCTTGGCGGCCAAACGCTTCTTGAGCGCTTCCGCTTCCAGCGCGGCGGAGCGGCTCGCTGTCAGTTGCGCCTCGTAAGCGGCCAAAGTCCGCTCCTTGATCAAGAGCGGCGTGTAGGCGGCGGCGATCGCCAGGATGACCGCCAGAACCGCAACGGCGGTTGCCAGGCGTCGTCGGGCTGCGGGCTGCCGCGCACGCCGGGCCGGCCCTGGCCGTCGTCGGTGTCGCCGTCGATCTCGATGTTCTGGAAGCGTGCACCATCCTCGGTGCGGGCCTGCAGGCTGAGCTTGCGGTGTGCGAGCACGCCGCGCCCGCGAGGCGCAGCGAGAGCGAAGTCGGGTCGTGGGCGACGACGCCCGGGCGGCGTGCGCCGTGGGTACACAGCAGCGTGATCAGGTAGTCGATCGAGCCGATGCGACTCGAGAGCTCGGCCGCGAGATCGATCCCTTCGCCTTTCAAGTCTACACCGCGGAGGAGCGCGGCTTTGGCGACAAGACCGATGCTCCGTCCGCGCCGTCACCGGCGATGCGCGGCAGCGCAGCTGAAGCAACCAAGGCAAAGGCGCCAATCCACGTCCCGAGCGACATCGAGCCGCGGGCCATCGCTGCGCTTGTTCCCGCCGAGGGACCGCCGGCCGGCATTTTCATGCCCGACGGAATGATCAACACGCCGTTTTCTTCCGATCGCTGGCTCCGGGAAATGGGCGCGACGCGCGCCCAAACGCTCGCCGAAGCGTCCTTCGCGTGTGCTCCCCGTTTCAAGGACATCGCCGCCGCCGCAACCGATCCTTCAAAGACCTATTTTCTGTGGACCAACGAGCCATTTCTGAGCGACACGGCGCTTGAAACCTTGGCGCTTCCGGCCGGAGGCGCCTTGCATGTGTTCAACGTTCACAATGGCCGCGTCTATTCGGACAACTTTTTCTACTGCGACGGTGCGGAGGAAGTAGCACTGCTCACGGACGAACAAAGCCTCAACGCGGACTTCTCAAACAAGACAGTCAGCGTCGCCGCTGCGAAACGCGCTTGGCCGCTCGTCGTCGAGGGCATCGACCGGTCGCTTTGCGTCAAACGAGCCGACTTCGCGCTTGATCTTTTCCGCCAGGGTCAGGCAAGGATCATCGGCAAGAACTGGCCTACAGGAGTAGCCAAGGCGGATACTCGCTACTTCAACCGCCGAAGCTCCAAGACGGAGTTTCTCAGGACGGCAAACTTCAATCTTTGCCCCGAAAATACTGACGCGGATTTCTATGTGACCGAGAAGTTGTGGGAGGCGATCGCCGCGGGCTGCCTCCCCATCTACCACGCGAACGGAACGATCTATCAATCCTTCCCGCGCGGTTCATTCGTGGATATGCGCGACTTCAAGGACGGCGGGGAACTCGGCGCGTTCATCGCCGCCATGAGTTTTGAGGAATACAGGTTCCGCATCAATGCTTGCCGCGAAGTTTATAATCGCGGGCTGCGAGAGAATCTCCGCCAATCGTCATGGCAACGGACACTGCTCCGCATGCGCCGCTTCTTCGCGGCGCATCGTAATCCATCCTAGAGCAACCGGCGGTCATTCGACCGCCGGTAAGTTGCTCTAGTAATTTGAATCTGGCGCATAACTGAACGCTCAAGTGATTCCACTTGAGCGCGTTATGCGCTAGGCGACCGCCCTGCTCAAGGCGCACTGCGACCATAGTTCCGACAGCGCGGAAACGAGCTTCTCGATATCCGCATCGCTGTGCAGCGGCGAGGGCGTGAAGCGGAGCCGCTCCGTGCCGCGTGCAACCGTCGGATAGTTGATCGGCTGAACGTAGATTGCATGCCGGTCGAGCAGATAGTCGCTGATCCACTTGCACTTCGCGGCATCGCCAACGATCACCGGCACGATGTGGCTCTCGTTCGGCATGTAGGGAATGCCCGCGCGATCCAGTGCACGCTTGAGCCTGACGACGCGATCCCGCTGCGCCAGCCGCTCGCTATTGCTCGCTTTAAGGTGCCGGATCGAAGCAATGGCCCCCGCCGCCACGGCGGGTGGAATGGCGGTCGTGAAGATGAATCCCGAGGCGAAGCTCCGAACATAGTCGCACAGCGCGGCGCTTGCTGCGATATACCCGCCTGCCACGCCGAAAGCCTTGCCCAGCGTTCCCTCGATCACGGTGAGCCGGTTCATCAGCCCCTCGCGTTCGGCAACACCGCCGCCGCGCGGGCCGTAGAGGCCCACGGCATGCACTTCATCGAGATAGGTCATCGCGCCGTACCGGTCCGCGAGGCCGCAGAAATCGGCGATGCGCCCCATATCGCCATCCATCGAGTAAACGGATTCGAAGGCGATGAGCTTTGGCCGCCCTGGATCGGCTTGTCTCAGCAGCCGTTCCAGATCACGCACGTCGTTGTGCTTGAAGATGTGTTTTTCGCAGCGCGATTGCCGGATGCCCTCGATCATCGAGGCATGATTGCCGGCGTCGGAGAACACGATGCAGCCGGGAATGGCGGCGAGCGTTCCGAGCGCCGCCCAGTTCGACACATAACCGGAGGTGAAGATGAGGGCTGCTTCCTTGCCATGAAGGTCCGCAAGCTCTCGCTCCAGTTCCACATGATAGTGATTGGTGCCGGAGATGTTGCGCGTTCCCCCCGCCCCAGCGCCGCAGCGGTCGAGCGCCTCGTGCATGGCGCCGAGAACGGCAGGATGCTGTCCCATGCCAAGATAGTCGTTCGAGCACCACACGGTCACGTCATGCGCGCCATTGGGACCGTGACGGGTGGCCTTCGGAAACGATCCCGCCCGCCGCTCGAGATCGGCGAACACGCGGTACCGGCCTTCTTCCCGAAGCCCGTCCAACTGCTCGGTGAAATACGACTCGTAATCCATTCCCGCACTCCTGAACCGACGCCCGCTTTCTAGCATGCCCAGCCGTCAATTGGCCGACAAAACGTCGCGGCCAGGACCGGACTAAAGCCTGCTTCCGCTCGCTTCATCGAAAAGGAATATCCGGTCGCCGGCAAACTTGAAGGACACCGGCGTATCCACTGTCTGCCGGAAGCTTCTTTCGCCTTTCGCGACAATCAGCTGTTTCCCCGCCCATGCCGTCACGAGCGTCAGGTCGCCCGTCGGTTCCAGCGAAAAGAGCTTGCTGGTGAGATGTCCCTTGCCCGGAGCAACCACCGTGATGTCTTCCGGCCGGATGCCGAGCACGGCATTGCCGTGGCTTCCCTTCCACACCTTGCTCACCTTGGTGTCGGGGCCGATGAATGTTCCATTCTCGATCTTGCCGGGAATGAGGTTCATCGGCGGCGATCCGATAAATCCCGCGACGAAGAGATGGTTGGGATTGTTGTAGACTTCGTCCGGCGTGCCGAGCTGCTGGATTTTGCCCTTGTTCATGATGGCGATGCGGTCCGCCAGCGTCATCGCTTCGATCTGGTCGTGCGTGACATAGATCATGGTGGCGCCGATCTCCCGGTGCAGGCGCTTGATCTCGCTGCGCATCTCGTCGCGCAGCTGGGCATCGAGGTTG
The DNA here is from genome assembly GCA_012032065.1 of Hyphomicrobiales bacterium. Classification (GTDB taxonomy): domain Bacteria; phylum Pseudomonadota; class Alphaproteobacteria; order Rhizobiales; family Aestuariivirgaceae; genus Aestuariivirga. The sequence continues at coordinate 99 of JAAURV010000325.1, read as the reverse complement.
GAGAGCGGCTCGTCGAAGAGGAACAGGCGCGGATTGCGCACGATGGCGCGGCCGATGGCGACGCGCTGCCGCTGGCCGCCCGAGAGCTGCGCGGCAGCC
>JAAURV010000324.1 GCA_012032065.1 Hyphomicrobiales bacterium | reverse complement strand
TCCTTTGACAGCCCTAGCCAGTGGCCGAACCATGTCGTCCCCAACGTGGCGATCACACTAACCGCGGCCGTGATGACGATTGTCCAGATGCCTTCCATACTTCCTCATCCGGCGACAGGCGCCGCCTCACGCCGCGTCGGCGTATTCGGGGCTCTTTTTGGCGCCTGTTATGTAAGACACCACCTCTTCGCCGGTCACGTCTTTCTTCATCAGGTTGGCGGCGATGCGACCGCGGCGGAAGACGACGATGCGGTCGACGAGGTCGAACACCTGGCGCATGTTGTGCGAGATCAGGATCAAGGGCTCGCCCGCGGCTTTCAGTGTACGGATGATATTCTCGACCTGCGCGGTTTCCTGAACGCCCAGCGCCGCCGTGGGCTCGTCCATGATGATGAGCTTCGAGGCGAAGGTCGCGGTGCGGGCGATCGCCACGCACTGGCGCTGGCCGCCCGACATGTTGCGGATGGTGTTGGAGAGGTTCGGAATTTTGACGGCGGTTTTTTCCAGCGCCTTGCGGGTGGCCTCGCGCATGGATTTGAAGTCGAGAACCGAGAATGGGCCGAAGTTCCACCTGATCTTCTCGCGGCCGAGGAAAAGATTGGAGGGAACGTCGAGATCGTCCGCCAGCGCCAGGTTCTGGAACACGGTTTCGATGCCGGCTTCGCGGGCTTCGAGCGGGCCTTTGAAGTTGGTTTCCTGTCCGTTGAAGATGATCTTTCCCGACGTGCGCTGTTCGACCGCCGTGATCTGCCGCACGAAGGTGGATTTGCCCGCGCCATTGTCGCCCATGATGGCGACGTGTTCGCCGGCCCGCAGTTCGAAATTGGCATCGACGAGCGCGTGAACGCCGCCGTAGAACTTGGTGAGGCCTTCGGTTTTGAGTACGACGTCCGTCATCGCTATTTCCCCGCGGCCTTGCGCCGTTGACGCCATTGATCGAGCACGACGGCGCCCACGATGATCGCGCCCTTCACCATGTCCTGATAGAAGGCATCGAGGCGGATCGATGTAAAACCAGAAACGATGACGCTGAAAATCAGCGCGCCGAGCACGGTGCCCACGATCGAACCGCGGCCGCCCGAGAGCGAGATGCCGCCGATCACCGCCATGGCGATGGCGTCCAATTCGTACATCATGCCCATGCCGGCCTGAGCGGTGACGTTCTTCGAGGTGAGAAGGATCGCCGCGACCGCGGCCATCATGCTGGCGATGGTGTAGACCAGCACCTTATGGCGGTCGACATTGATGCCCGACATGCGGGCCGCGGCTTCGTTCGAGCCGATGGCGTAGCAGCGCTTGCCGTAAAGCGTGTAGCGCATGACGAGATGGAACAGGATGGCGAGCACGATGAAGACGATGGCTGGATTCTGGCCTTTCCAATGCAACAGGCCGAAGGTCAGCGTGCCAAGCACATCGCCATTGGCAAGCCCCGCGTAACTTTCGGTCGGGAACGAGATCGGGTTGCCGTTGGACCACCAGCGCGACACGCCGCGCGCCGACACCATCATGCCAAGCGTGGCAATGAAGGGTGGAATCTTGGTGTAGGCGATCAATAGTCCGTTGATGAGGCCGGCTACGAGTCCGCAGGCCAAGCCAACGACGATGGGCACGATGACGGGCAGGTCCATGGCCCATGCGCCGAACAATGCTTTTGGATTTGGATTGCCGTTGACGAGCTCGGTTTGCGCGAAACTCATGACGATCATCGCCGTGGCGCCGACGATCGATCCGGACGACAAGTCGATTCCGCCGAGGATAATCACCTGGGTCACGCCAAGCGCGATGATGCCGGTGACGGCCACCTGCAGGATCATGATGTCGATGCGCTGCTGGTTGAAGATGCCGGGCATGTTTTCGCGCACGTTGAAAAGGAAGCTGCCGCCGTCGAGGCGATTCAGAACTTCGAACACGAACACGATGAAGATGAGCGCGAAGAAGACGTTGAGTTCGTTCGGCCAGGTCCGCTTGGAGGCATCGTATTTGAGTCCGCCGACGCCAGCAGTCCTGTCAGTCACGCTACCCTCCCAGAGCAAAGCGGTATCAGCCGCGCCTGTCCGAACAGATCAAACCAATTTGCCGGCGAATGCAACCGCCATCGAAATGCACAATTCAAATTGGCAAGGAGCGGCGCTTGACGCACCGCTCCCGCTCCCCATCGAGCGAATTAACGCTCTCAGTTCTTCTTCATATAGCCGTCGATGTTGGCGGGGGTCACGAGTTCGAAGGGAATGTAGACCTTCTTCTCGATCTTTTCGCCCTTGGCCAGCGAGATCGCGGCCTTGAGGGCGCCGGCGCCCTGGCCGGCGGCGTTCTGGAACACGGTCACGTCGAGCTCGCCCGCCTGCATGGCGGCGAGCGCGTCCTGGGTTGCGTCGACGCCGCCCACGATCACCGACTTCATGTCGACGTTGGCGGCCTTCATCGCCTGGAGGGCGCCGATGGCCATCTCGTCGTTGTTGGCGATCACGCCGTCAAACGGCTTGCCGGCCGAGAGCCAGTTGGTCATCATGTTCTGGGCCTGGTCGCGCGACCAGTTGGCGGTCTGCTCGTCGATAATGTTGAGCTTCACTTCGCACTTGCCCGCGGCCATCACGTCGTGGATGTCCTTGGTCCGCATCACGGCGGCCTGGTTCGAAAGTTCGCCCATCATCACGTAGACGTTGGCTTCGGACTTGCCCATGGCCTTGAGCTGCTTGCAAACTTCGATGGTTTCGAGCGTGCCCGACTCTTCCTCGTTCGAGGCGACGAAGGCCTGGTTGTCGGGAAGCGTGTCGACGTTGATCGGCTGGCGGTTCACATAGACCAGCGGGATGTTGGCCGCGGCTGCCGCGTCCGACATGGCCTGGGTGGCGGAAGTGTCGACCGGGTTGACGATGATGGCGGTGACGCCCGAAGCGGCGAAGTTCTTGATCTGGTCAAGCTGCTTGGCCACGTCGTTCTGGGCGTCTTCGATCTGCACTTCGACGCCGAGTTCCTTGGACTGAGCTTCGATGCCGTTCCGGAGAACGGTCAGGAAGTTGTCGTCGAACAGCGCCATCGAGACTCCGATCTTGTCGGCGGCGAGAGCGGTCGAGGACATCATGGCCGCCATGGCGGCCGCGAGGACGAACTTCTTCATTGGTTTGGGCTCCTGTTATCGGGCGTCCGGCTGCGCCCGTTTTCACTCCGGAATCCCGGACCCCGGGACATTCGGCAGTTCATTCGCCGCATCATGTCTTTTGCGGTTGGCGGCCCAAGGGAGGACGGCAACCTATGCGCATGACTTGGGGCAGCAGGAGAAGATGCTTTTTGACGTATCGCTCCCTGCCGCCCAAGCTTCTTTTGGCCTGATGCGGTAACCGGTTCATGGAATGTTTGTTTCATTTCCCGGTCGATGCGGACAACTTATTCCAAATCGTTCCAGAGTCAATTGAGAGGTTGCGGAAAGGTCGAATCCTATCATTTTCTATCACGATTGCGGGTGGCGCGGCGTGGGCAGAAGTTCGGCATGAGATGAGCCCATCCCAAATTCTCTCCATGGCCGGGTCGATCCCCATAGGCGCTAACTTAAAGGCAAAAACATCCGTCATTCCAGCCAAGCGACGCGCAGCGGAGCGCGAGCTGGAACCCAGCTTTGCCTGACACAGGCGCGCTTGCTGAACCAAAGCTG
>JAAURV010000323.1 GCA_012032065.1 Hyphomicrobiales bacterium | reverse complement strand
GGCGCTGAACGACCTGATCTTGGACTTCAACGCCAACGCCGCCGATATCATCGGCCTTTCGACTATCGATGCCATCGATGGCGGCGGGAACGACGCCTTCAGCTTCATCGGCACCAATGCCTTCACCGCTGCAGGTCAGGTGCGCGTCGTATTCTTCAACGGCAACACCTTGATCGACATGAATACCGGAGGCTCGCTGGCGCCTGACTCGCGCATCGTGCTGGCGGGCACGGTTCAGATCGACGCGGCGGATTTCATCTTGTGACGCGCTCCATCACGAGCAGATCGAACTTCGACTCATACTGCGGGGCGGGGAACTGGAGCACCAGCCGGTTCTCCGCCAGCCGCTCCGCGATCGCCACCTGATCTTCCTTGGGCGCTTCGCCATATTTGCGCGGGTTGTCGCCGCGCACGTGACCGGCGCCGAGATACACCAGCCGCGTATCGCTCTCGGTATAGAAACGGCCCTGGGTCATCTGCGAACCTGTGGTCTTTTTCAGGAACCAGCCTGAGCCGTCGTCGGCGATCGAGCATTTGAACCAGGGATAGACGACGAGCGGAAGCAGCCCACCCACTTTGACGGTGCGGCAGCGCCAGTTGCCGCTTGCGTCGAACGACCCGCTCATTGGAAGCGGCGTGCCCGCCAGGGCGCTGTCGAGAGTCTTGAGATCGGTCGCGTTCCCCCCGGCCCGGGCCTCCTTCAATGCCTCCTTCCTGATCGTCTCGAACCGCGCCAGCCTGTCCTTGTCGAAGGCGGAGAGGAGCTTGTCGAGTTCGCCATCGGCCCAGGCGGGCAGGGCGGTCAGCAGCAGGGCGACAACGGCGGCGATGAGGGTCTTCATGGCCGGAACATCCCCCCGGCAGGCGGCGCTTTCATTGCGGCGGATTCGCACTTTTCTCAAGGAATTCAACGCTCCACTTTGACCCTTTTGCCGGTCGCGAAAAGTGTGGTAGGTAGCCCGTGGCAAACGGGGGCCAGGCCTTGGGAGAGGCTTTCCCCGAATAGATAAAACACAGATGAGGGCTGTCGAACATGAGTGACGTTCAGGAGCGGGTGAAGAAGATCGTTGTCGAGCATCTCGGCGTGGATGGCGACAAGGTCAAGCCGGAGGCGAGCTTCATCGACGACCTTGGCGCCGACAGCCTCGATACCGTCGAGCTGGTCATGGCCTTCGAGGAAGAGTTCGGCATCGAAATCCCCGACGACGCCGCCGAAACCATTCAGACCGTGGGCGATGCGGTCAAATTCATCGAGAAGAGCGCCGCCTGAGCTGAGTTCGGCCTTGACGCGCGGGGGCGAGGCGTGATGGCCTTCCGCCCGCGTTTTCATGTGATCTGACAAGGAGCCGTATGCGCCGCGTCGTCGTAACCGGAATGGGCATTGTGTCGCCGCTGGCGACGGGGATCGATGAGACGTGGAAGAAGCTGATCGCGGGCGAATCCGCGGCGGGGCCGATCACCAAGTTCGATGCCTCGGATCTGCCATGCCGCATCGCCTGCGAGGTGAAACGCGGCGACGGCAGGGACGGCACCTTCAACGCCGACGACTGGCTCGAACACAAGGACCAGCGCCGTTACGACGAATTCATTCAGTATGCGTTCGCGGCCGCCAAGCAGGCGATCAACGATTCCGGCTGGAAAGCCGAAGCGCCGGAACAGCAGCATCGCACCGGCGTTCTCGTAGGCTCCGGAATTGGCGGACTGACTTCAATCGAGGCGACGACGCTTCTGTTGAACGAGAAAGGCCCGCGCCGGGTGAGCCCGTTCTTCATTCCGGGCTCGCTCATTAATCTTGCCTCGGGCCTCATCTCCATCCATTTCGGCTGCAAAGGGCCGAACCACGCGGTGGTCACGGCTTGCTCAAGTGGCTCTCATGCGATTGGCGATGCCTCGCGCATGATCGCGCTCGACGATGCGGACGTGATGATCGCGGGCGGCGCCGAGTCCTCGATCTGCCGCCTCGGCATTTCGGGATTCGTTGCTTGCAAGGCGGTATCGACCGGATTTAACGGCACGCCCGAGAAAGGTTCGCGTCCCTACGACAAGGACCGCGATGGCTTCGTCATGGGCGAGGGCGCGGGCATCGTGGTCCTCGAGGAACTCGAACACGCCAAGCGCCGGGGCGCCAGAATCTACGCCGAGATCGCGGGTTACGGCATGTCGGGCGATGCCTATCACATCACCGCGCCTTCCGAGGATGGCGATGGCGCTTTCCGCTGCATGCAGGCGGCCCTGCGGCGCGCCGGGTTGCAGCCCTCCGACATCGACTACGTCAATGCCCATGGAACATCGACTCCGCTTGGAGATGAAATCGAACTGAAAGCGGTCGAACGCCTGGTCGGCAATGGCGGCGATAACCTGTCCATGTCCTCAACCAAGTCGTCCGTAGGCCATTTGCTGGGCGCTGCCGGCGCGGTCGAGGCGATCTTCTCGGTGCTCGCGATCCGCGATAATGTGTGCCCGCCAACTCTCAATCTGGATAATCCTTCCGTTGAGACAAAAATCGACCTTGTGCCGAAGGCGGCCAAGCGCAAGGATATCAACATAGTTCTGTCCAATTCTTTTGGTTTTGGCGGAACCAACGCTTCGCTGGTCATGCGCCGGCTGGCGGCTTGAGGCTCGCACCATGTCCGATCCAGAACAGCACGAACAGGACTACGATCTGGGCCGTGTGCCCGATCCAGTGATGCCGCGCAAACGCCGCTCGGTATTCTCCCGCGTCTTCTCCTCGCTGTTCCTGCTGGGGATAGCGGCGCTTGTCGTCGGCGCCATTGCCGCCTTCATTGGCTACCAGGAATTCACCGCGCCTGGGCCGCTGGCGGAAAAAAAGATCTACGAGATCGGCCGCGGGCTCGATACGCGAGGCATAGCTCAAAAGCTTCAAGACGAAGGCATCATCTCGGACGCGCGGATTTTCACCGCCGCCGCCTATCTCGGCAACGTGCTTGGCGGAAAACTGAAGGCAGGCGAATACGAATTCCCCGCCGCCGCGAGCATGGACGAAGTTCTGGGCATCGTCGCCTCGGGCCGCGCCATCACTTACAAGGTCACGATCCCGGAAGGCTGGACCAGCGAGATGGCGGTCGCGCGGCTGCGCGAGAACGAAGTGCTTGCCGGCGAAATCGTCACGGTTCCGGCGGAAGGCGTCATCCGCCCCGATACCTATGTGTTCAAGCGCGGCATGACGCGGCAGAAGCTCTTGGAAGACATGGAACTCGCCCAGAAGCAGTTGATCGAAGAGCTGTGGAAAAACCGCGCGCCGAGTGATCTCATCAAATCGAAGGAAGACGCCATCGTTCTCGCCTCCATCGTGGAGAAGGAAACGGGCCGCGCCGAGGAGCGCGCCGAAGTGGCGGCGGTGTTCATGAACCGCTTGCGCCGGGGCATGAAGCTGCAATCCGATCCCACGATCATCTACGGCATCGCCGGCGGCAAGGGCAGGCTGGACCGTCCCATCACCAAGGCCGATATTTCCACGCCCACTCCGTACAACACCTACACCATCGATGGCTTGCCGCCGGGGCCGATCGGCAATCCAGGCGCTGCGGCGCTTGAGGCCGTGCTCAATCCCGCATCGTCGAACAATCTCTACTTCGTGGCCGACGGCACGGGCGGGCACGCCTTCGCGGAGACGCTCGAGCAGCACAACGCCAACGTCGCCAAGTGGCGCGCCATC
>JAAURV010000032.1 GCA_012032065.1 Hyphomicrobiales bacterium | reverse complement strand
TTCGCCTGCCCGCCTCGGCCCGGTTGTCCAGGCGGTTTCGAAACCCGTGGCCCAGTTGGGTTTCGAAGGCAAGAGTTGCCAGTCGTCGAGTAGATCACTTGGGGGCAAGCCGGGCGAGATGCTGATATTCGGTCTTCCCGCGGGCGGCTTCGGATCGCCCAACGCGAAGCAGGCGCGGGAGAATGGCGTGTAGACCTTGAACGGCTGGCCAGCACCGGTGCGGATTGCTTCCGGCTCGTGCAGCAAAAATCCGCCGAACCGGCGGCACTCGGCGCCAGCGGCTTCGCAGACCTGTTTCACGCGCTCTTCCAGAGCGGGAGACCACGGCGCGTAGTCGCGCGCGAAGTAGACGGCCTTCGCGCCAGTTGTGCGGATCAACTCGCCCAGTACTTTTTCCGAGGCGCCGCGCTTCAGGACCAGTGGCAGATCGCGCGACAGGCTTTCGAGCGAGCGGTGCAGCCACCAGCGGCTCGCTCCGCCCCACTTCCATTTCCCCGGCGTTTGATCGTCAAGAATGAAAACCGGAACGACCGGCCCTGCCGCAGCGGCGGCAGCGAGCGCGGGATTGCCTGCGATCCGCAAGTCCTGACGAAACCAATGAATGACCGGTGCTGTCATCTCCGCAACTACGCAGGGGCCGCGGCGCGGATCAATCGGATTATGCCGGAACCTTGGCTTTGCGGGCGCGTTTGGCGAGAAGGCTCGTCAGCCAATCCGGATCCATCTCCGGAACCGACGAGAGCAAAAGCTCCGTGTAGGCCGGATAGGGAGGGTTCAGCACTTTCGATTTCAAACCCTGCTGCACTACCGCGCCCTTGTACATCACCACGATCTCATCAGAGATGGCGCGCACGGTGGCGATGTCATGAGTGATGAACAGATAGGTGACGTTGGTATCCTTCTGCAGCCGCATGAGCAGTTTCAGGATTTCCTCGGCCACGATCTGATCGAGTGCGGAGGTCACCTCGTCGCAGATGATCAGGTCGGGCTTCGCGGCGAGCGCTCTTGCAATCGACACGCGCTGCTTCTGCCCACCGGACAATTCGCCAGGCAAGCGGTCCGCGAAGGAACCTTCGAGTTCGATTTCCTCGAGCAACTGCTCGACACGCCTATCCTGTTCGCGGCCCCTGAGGCCGTGGTAGAACTCGAGCGGCCTTCCGATGATGTCGCGCACCTTCTGGCGCGGATTGAGGGCCGTATCCGCCGACTGATAGATCATTTGGATCTTCTGCAGCGTCTGGCGGTCGCGGTCCTGAAGGCGGGGCGGCAGCGACTTGCCGTTGAAGGTGATCTCGCCCTTGCTGATCGGAAGAAGCCCGGTGATGGCGCGGGCCAGCGTCGATTTGCCGGATCCTGACTCGCCCACAACCGCAACGGTGCGGCGCGCGGAATGTTCACGGTGACATTGTCGAGCACCTTGGCCGCGCCCGAATACGTCGCGTCGATCGCGTTGACGCGAAGCACGATGTCGTCGTTGACGCTTTCCTTCTTCTCGAGCTTGCGCACCGCCCAGAGCGTCTTGGTGTAGTCCTGCGTCGGGTTCTTCAGCATGTTGCGCGTATCGGCTTCCTCGACGAGGTTGCCGTAACGCAGCACCATGATGCGGTGGGCCATCTGCGCCACCACCGCCAGATCGTGGGTGATGTAGATCGCGGCGGTATCGAACTCCTCGACGATGCGCCGCATCGCCGCCAGCACTTCGACTTGCGTCGTGACGTCGAGCGCCGTGGTCGGCTCGTCGAAGACGATGAGGTCGGGGCGGCTCGACATCGCCATCGCCGTCATGGCACGCTGCAACTGGCCGCCCGACACCTGATGCGGATAGCGGTTGCCGATGGTATCGGGGTTGGGAAGCTGCAGGCGCTTGAACAGATCCCGCGCATCGGCCTCGGCCTCCGCCTGCTTCATGATGCCGTGATTGACGGCTGCTTCCACCACCTGGTCCATCAGGTGATGCGCCGGATTGAACGACGCCGAGGCGCTCTGCGCCACATAGGTGACGCGCGATCCCCAGAATTCCCTCAGAAACTGCGGCGATGCCTTGACCAGATCGACGCCGTCGAAGGCGATCGAACCTCCGCTGATCCGGCAACCGGGCTTGGTGTAGCCCATGGCCGCGAGGCCGAGCGTCGATTTGCCCGCGCCCGATTCGCCAATCAAGCCCAGCACCTCGCCGCGCTTCAGCGTGAGGTCGATGCCCTTGACGATCGGATGCCACCTATCGTCCGAGTAGCCGTCGATCTTGACGCCTCTCATTTCCACGAGGGAGGTGCCCTTGATCCGCTTGCGGTCACTTTTCATCGCGAAGCCCCGAAGTCTTGTGCAGGAACCAGTCGACCACGAAGTTCACGGAAATGGTTAGCAAGGCGATGGCCGCGGCCGGAATGAGCGGCTGCGGCCGGCCGAAGGTAATGAGCGTCTTGCTCTCCGCCACCATCGAACCCCAGTCGGCCGTAGGCGGCTGAATGCCGACGCCGAGGAAGGAGAGCGCGGAGATCGTCAAGAACACGAAGCAGAAGCGCAGACCGAATTCGGCAATCAGCGGCGGCAAGATGTTCGGCACGATCTCGCGCAGCACCACCCAGCGCATGCCTTCGCCGCGAAGCCTCGCGGCCTCGACGAAATCCTGCACCGCCACGCTCAAGGCCGTATTGCGCGCGAGGCGGAAAACGCGAGTCGAGTCCAGAAGCGCAAGAATGAAGATGAGGTTCCACACCGACTTGCCCGCCATGGCGAGCAGCATCAAGGCGAAGATAAGAACCGGAATCGACATCAGGACGTCGACTATCCGGCTCAGGACCAGGTCGAGCCAGCCACGTGTGACCGCCGCGTAGATGCCCAAAACGCCGCCTATGCTGAAGGAGATGAGCACGGTGAGAAGCGCGATGCCGATGGTGTTGCGCGCGCCGTAGAGCACGCGGGAAACCGTGTCGCGGCCAATCTGGTCGGTCCCGAACCAATGCTGCGCCGACGAGGTCTGGTAGGCCTTTCCGACGATTTCCGACTCTCCATAGGGAGCGATCCATGGCGCAAAAAGCGCGCAGAAGAGATAGAAGGCGATGACCGCCATTCCGAAGATCGCGGTCGGCGGCGCGGACTTGAGCGTGCGCCATACATTCTGGCCGAAGCTGCGGCGGCCCTTGATGCTGCGGATATCGGCGTGTTCGGCTGTCATCTGGGATGCAACAAGCGCGGGTTGGTGACGATCGCCACGATGTCGGCGAGCAGGTTGAGCAGGATATAGGTCGCCGCGAAGATGAGCGCGCAGGCCTGGGCTACGGGCATGTCACGGCTCGAAACGGAATCGACCATCAGCTGGCCGATGCCGGGATAGGTGAACACCACTTCAACCACGACGACGCCCACGACGAGGTAGGCCAGATTGAAGGCGATCACCGTGGCAATGGGCGCCCAGGCATTGGGCAGCGCATGCTTGACGATGACCTTCCGCGGTTCGAGGCCCTTGAGCTTTGCCATCTCGATATAGGGGCTCGAAAGCAGCGAGATGATGGATGCGCGCGTCATCCGCATCATGTGCGCGACGATGACCATCGTCAGGGTCAACGCGGGGAGCATGGCCTTGTAAAGGTGTTCGAGGAAAGGCGTGGTCGCCGATACGGTGGAGAGCGGCGGAAACCAGCGCAGCTTCACGGCCAGAAAGAAAACCAGAATGTAAGCGACGAAGAATTCCGGCGATGCGATCGTCGTCAGGGTTGTCGCGTTCGCAATTCTGTCGAACCAGCTGTTGCGATAGAGAGCGCAGAGCAAACCAAGAACCAGCGCCAGAGGAACGGCGATAACGGCCGTGACCGCGGCAAGGAAGAAGGTATTGTAGAGCCTGGGGCCGATGATGGTCGAAACTTCGCGGACATTTTCCTCGCGCCATCCGCCCGCGCCTGCGAATGACCTGCCGAAATCGAATTGCGAGGCGCCCCACAGCCATTCGAAGTATCGCGTGACGGGCGGGCGGTCGAGACCAAGCGACTTGTTGAATGCTGCAACCGTTTCAGGCGTCGCACCCTGGCCGAGGATGGCTTCGGCAAAACCGCCGGGCAGCAATTCGAGAGACGAGAAAATGATGACCGAGACTGCGAGCAGCGTCAGCAACCCCAGCCCAAGCCTTTGCAGCACCGTTCTTAGAACAGGATGCACGCGTTCGACTCCCCTCAGAACCTACCTCGGGCTTCTTGTGGCCCGGATGGACGATGCTAGCAAACTGGCTGCTCTTTGCCAGTAGTATTTTCCATCCGCCACCGCGTTTGCGACACCCTCCATAAACAAAACGCCCCGCCAGAGGGCGGGGCGTCCTGCGGGAATTTCACAAAGATCAGACGAACCACCAGCGGTCGTACATGTAGCCGCCGTCGAAGTCGTTGTCGGAGTTGAAGTCGCCATGGCCGAGCTTGGTTGACATGGCGCCGACGAAGTTCGCGAACATGAGCACCATCTGGCCGCCGTCGTCGTGGATGAGCTGCTGCATTTCCGCATACATGGTGGCGCGCTTGGTTTCGTCGGTCTCGCCGCGGGCGAGGGGGAGAAGCTCGTTGAAGCGGGCGTTCTTCCAATGCGTGTCGTTCCAGGAAGCGCTTTCGGCCAGCGACACCGTCATCATGGTGTCGGCGGTCGGACGGCCGCCCCAATAGCAATGGCACCACGCCTTCTTGAGCCAGACGTTGTCCCAGTAACCGTCGTTCGGCTCGCGGATCACGTTGATCTCGATGCCGGCGGCCTTGGCGTGTTCGGCCATCAACAGCGCGGCGTCGACCGAACCGGCGAAGGCGGCATCGGCGGCAGAGAGATCGACCTTGAGGCCTTCGAGGCCGGCCTTCTTGAGAATGGACTTGGCCTTCTCCGGATCATAGGTGTGAGCCGGTTCAGGATTGGTGGCGAACTTCAGCGTCGGCGCAACCGGCGTGTCGTTGCCGGGCTTGCCGTAACCGAAGAGAACCTTGTCCACCAGTTCCTGACGGTTGATGGCCCACTTCAGGGCCTGGCGCACTTCCAGCTTGTCGAAGGGCGCCAAGTCCGTCAGCATCGGAGCCGTGTAGTGCTGGAAGCCGGACACGTCGTAGATCGCCGTGTCGGGGGCGTTCTTCAGCAAGTCGATGGTCTTGAGGTCGACGCGGTCGATGTAGTCGACTTCGCCCGACAGATAGGCATTGGTGCGGGCAGCCGGGTCGAGAATGGTGAGCTGCGTCACTTCATCGAAATTGCCGGGCGCGAATGCGTTCGGGTTCCTCTTGAAGTGGGCGCGTACTCCGGGTTCGAAGCCGTCCAACACGTAAGGCCCAGCACCCAAGCCGCTCACATCCGGCTTGCCGTCCGTGATTGACAGGATCGGGAACTGGTACTGCGCGAAGGCATAGGGGAAGTCGGCGTCCGCACCCTTGAGTTCGAACACGACGGTTTCCGGGCCGTCGGCCTTCACCGAGGCTACGCCGCCGAGATAGGCCTTGCCAGCCGACTTGGAATCGGGGCCATTGTGGTAGTTGATGGTGCCAACCACGTCGTCTGAGGTCAGTGCCTTGCCGTTGTGGAAGGTCACGCCCTTGCGCAGCTTGAACACCCACTTCTTGGCGCCGTCCGACGGCTCGAAGCTTTCCGCCAGATATGGCGTCACGTTGTTTTTGGAGTCGACACGGGTAAGCGTGGCGCCGGTTAGGCTGCGGCCCCAGCCGAAGTTCAGGCCATGGGCAAAAGTCGCCGGATCGAAAGTGTCGGTCGTGTTGCCATGGCCCAAACCGGCGCGGAAATGGCCGCCGGGTTTGGCTTGCGCGCGAGCGGCTTTGGTGAATGCCAGTTGCGCGCCCACGATGGTCATTCCGCCGGCGATGGCGAAGGACATGAAATCGCGGCGGGATAGCTTGCCTTGGCTCACGGCCTTGGATGCAAGCTGGAGTCTAGATTCGAATTCGGTCATTGCTTTCTCCTTGCAGACCTGTCGCTGGTTAGTGGCGTGGAGATGAAGTTTTATTGACAACGCTCCGGCCCCGCGGCGAACCCTGTGCCGCGCAAATACCGGCCTTTGTCACTCCCCTTCATTTTCTTATTCTTCATTCAGCCCGTCCCGTGCGGAGGCGAACTGGGTTGAGGTTCTCACGATGGAAAGCAGACGTCAACCGGTGCGTAAAAACGTGAACGATGATCCAAATGGCGGGATTGGTCCGTTTAAGGTCGCAAACCTAACAAGGAAAGCCCGCCTCACTTGAGTTCCTATAGAATTGCCGTCGTAGGCTCCGGCATATCTGGGCTTTCCGCAGCGTGGCTGTTGTCGCAGCGGCATGAAGTGACGCTGTTCGAGGCAGAGGACCGGCTCGGCGGGCATTCCCATACGATCAACGTTCCGTCGGGAGGCAGCTTATTGGCTGTCGATACCGGGTTTATGGTTTACAACGAGGCGGCCTATCCCAATCTCGCCGCGCTGTTCGACTACCTCGATGTCGAGACCAAGCCCACGGAAATGTCGCTGTCCATCAGTTGTGGCGGCAGCACTTATGGCGCGGCTGGCCTCTCCAGTTTTTTCGATGGCGGGCGGCTGGCTTTCAGACCACGGCAGTGGAGACTGTTGGCGGACATCGTACGTTTCTTCAGAAACGGCGGCCGTCGTGCAAACGGCCTGCCGCCGTGGCTGACGCTGGGAGAGTTTCTGGACCGGGAGGGTTACTCCAGAGATTTCGCGGAGCGGCACCTTCTGCCGATGGCGGGGGCCATCTGGTCGTCGCGCAGCAGCGACCTCCGGGACTACCCAGCGCGGGCACTCTTGAACTTCTTTGCCAACCATGGCCTGTTACAGATGTTCAACCGGCCCACGTGGCGGACGGTCGCTGGGGGATCGTGGAGTTACGTCGAGAAACTGATTGAAGATGGAAAGTTCCGGCACTTCACCGGACATCCGGTCAAGAGCGTGCGGCGGTTTGCCGATCGCGTAACGGTCGAAACGGCAACCGCGACGGCTGGAACATTCGATCATGTGGTTCTGGCTGCCCAGGCGCGGCAGAATCTTTCGATGCTGTCGGACGCGGACGAAATCGAGACGGGACTGCTCTCTTCATTTCACATGTCCGAGAACCCCACCATCGTGCATCGCGATCCGAGCTTCATGCCGGAGCGGCGGAGTCTTTGGTCTTCGTGGAACTGCTGCGAAGCCGATGGTGTTTCGAGCGTCACCTACTGGATGAACCGGCTGCAATCGCTTGCCGGAGAGGATAACATCTTCGTGACTCTCAATCCGCGGAAGGCAGCGGCGCCAGGCACGCTGATCCGCAGCATGATGTATCGCCACCCGCTCTTTTCTCCGGGGTCCCTCGCGGCCCAGGAGAAGTTGTGGAATTTGCAAGGGCGGCGGCGCACATGGTTTTGTGGCGCGTGGTTCGGCTCAGGCTTCCATGAGGATGGGTTGCAGGCGGGTCTTGCGGTGGCTGAGCAACTGGGTAGCTTGCAACGGCCGTGGAATGTGACCAAGCCTTCAGGCCGCATACATGTTGGCCCCGCGCCGCAGCTCTTGCCCGATCTGGCGGAGGCGGCGGAATGAGGAGTTGCCTCTATCGCGGCGAGGTCGTGCACAAGCGGATGAAGCCGGTCCAACATGCGCTTCGCTATCGCGTGTCGAATGTGTTTCTCGATGTGGACGAGTTGGAGGGGCATTCAGGGAAGCTCAGGTTGTTCGGCTACAACCGCTTCAATTTGTTTTCGGTGATGGACCGCGACCATGGGCCGGGAGACGGAACGCCAATCGCGCAGCATGTGCGGAGCCTGGCGCGGCAAATGCCGGAAGGGGCGAAGGCCGAGCGATTCTTCATGTTCTGCTATCCGCGGATGATGGGCTACGTATTTAATCCGCTCACTGTCTATTTCGGCTACACCGGCGATGGCGCGTTGTGCGTCACGATCTACGAAGTGAATAATACATTTGGCGGACGGGCCAGTTATGTACTGCCGGTCGCGCCGGGGCAAACAAGCATTCATCAGAACTGCGCCAAGGAATTCCATGTCTCGCCCTTCAACCGGGTCGAGGGTAGCTACGGCTTCCATGCGGCGATCCCCAGCGACAAGATCAGCCTCGGTATTCTCTACCGGGATTCTGAAGGGCCTTGCCTCAAAGCCTATGTAACGGGCAACCGGCAGGAGCTTTCGGACCGGGCGTTGCTCAAGACCATTGCCGCTTTCCCATTCATGACCCTCAAGGTGATTGCCGGCATCCATTGGGAAGCGGCGAAGCTTTGGCTCAAGGGCTTGCGCATCGAGCCCGGTCCGCTAACATCCCACCCCGAGGTTTATGTCGGGGGCGCTGAGCAAGGCCATGCAACAACCCACGGACAGGCCGCCGCAGCGCGACGGCCTCATCGGCGGTCTGATCGTCCGGATCGCCGGGAAACTTATTCCGAAGAACCTGCGGGGTAGCCTCCGGCTCACACTGCCGTCGGGCCGCGAAGTTGTGCTGGGAACGCCGGGCACGGGCCACGACGCCGATCTGACGCTCCGCAATTTCAAGGTTCTGTGGACCGGCATGCGCCGCGCCCAACTCGGATTCTTCGAGTGCTACATGGATGGCGACATCGACTCCGAAGAGCCCGCGGCCTTCCTGCGCTTCTATCTCGACAACCGCGCGGCGATCGACGGCGCGGGCACGGGGCTGTTCTTTCCGAGCTGGCTCGACAAACTTTGGCACAAGCGTCGCGACAA
Source organism: Hyphomicrobiales bacterium (assembly GCA_012032065.1). Lineage (GTDB taxonomy): Bacteria > Pseudomonadota > Alphaproteobacteria > Rhizobiales > Aestuariivirgaceae > Aestuariivirga. Next base: position 8,264 of record JAAURV010000032.1, on the reverse strand, counting down.
CAACAAGAAGGGCGCGCGGAAGAATATCTCCGCGCATTACGATCTCGGCAACGACTTCTACAAGCTGTGGCTCGACGAGACGATGACCTATTCTTCGGCGGTGTTCGACGGCGCCGCCAACAGCCTCGAAACGGCGCAGCGGCTGAAATATCACCGGGTCATGGAAGCGCTGGAACTGAAGAAAGGCGACAGCGTGCTGGAAATCGGTTCCGGCTGGGGAGGTTTCGCCGAGGAAGCGGGCAAGGCGGGCGCCGCGGTGCGCGGCATTACTCTGTCCACGGAGCAATTGGCCTATGCGAAGGAACGGATGGAGAAGGCCGGTCTCGCACCCGCGTGCGATTTTCATCTCGAAGACTACCGCGACACCAAGGGGGTTTTCGACCGCATCGCTTCCATCGAGATGATCGAGCCGTGGGCGAGGCGCACTGGCCGGCGTATTTCCGCACGCTGTTCGAGCGGCTGAAACCAGGCGGGATCGCGGCGATCCAGGGCATCACCATCGAGGAGTCCAACTACGATGCCTACCGCAATGGCGTCGATTTCATTCAGCGCTACATTTTCCCGGGCGGCATGCTGCTGACCAAGCAGATCATGCGGCAGCAGGCGGAGATGGCGGGGCTTGTTCTCGAGCGCGTCGAGACCTTCGGACAGAACTACGCGACGACGCTTCGCATGTGGCGCGACCGTTTCGAGGCGGCATGGCCAGAAGTCTCGAAGCTCGGCTTCGACGAACGCTTCCGCCGCATGTGGCGGCTCTATCTCGCCTACTGCGAGGCGGGCTTCGCCGAGAAGATCATCGATGTGGGGATTTACCGGCTGAGGAAGGTTGGTTGAGTTTTACTTCATCACAAACTTACGGATCAGCCGGAAGTACAGCCGGTAGGGCAGCAGCCGCGCGAATTTCAGGATCGCGACGAAGCGCCGGGGGTAGGCGATCTCGAATTTCCTGGCGGCCAGGCCTTCGATGGTGAGGCGGGCGGCGTCTTCCGGCTCCATCAGGAACGGCATGTCGAAATCGTTGACGGCGGTCATCGGTGTACGGACGAAGCCGGGGTTGATCACGCTGACATCGATGCCGCGCGCTTGAAGCTCGGGCTTCAGCGACTCGGCCAGATTGATCAGCGCGGCTTTGGCCGGACCGTAGGCCGCGGCTTTCGGGAGGCCGCGATAACCCGAGACGGAGGCAATCCACGCGACGTGGCCCTTGCGCCGGTTCAGAAGCGTTGGAAGCACAGCGGCGAGCACATGGATGACGCCCATGTAGTTCACGCCGTAAGTGGCGCGGAAGTTTTCGGCTTTGAATTCGTCGACGGACAGTGGCGCATAAGCGCCGGACGCCACGAGTACGAGGCCGATGGCTCCGAGATCGGCTTCGATCCGGGCAAAGCACGATGCGACGGCAGCTTCATTCGTGACGTCGAGCGGATAGGGCCTGATGCCGGGATTGCGCGCCGCATGCGCTTCAAGCTTTTCGGCCGAGCGCGCACTCGCGGCAACAATTACGCCTTGTTGCGCAAGCTGCCGCGCGACTTCGGCGCCGATGCCGGTGCTGGCGCCAACGATCCAGACCCGTTGCCACGGCGCGCGCGCCGCCATCCTTTATATGCCGAAGTAGGGTTGCAGCAATCTCGCGAAGATCGACTTGAACCTCGCGGGGGCTTCTTCGGCGATCAGGCAGATGCAGGTCTCGCCCTGCTCAACCACCGGCTTGTGCTCCACGTCTTCGTCGAGATCGGCCACGTCTCCCCTGGCGAAGCGGCCCATTTCGTCGCTGTAAGCGCCTTTTAAGATCATGGTGATTTCCTCGCCGCGGTGGCCATGCACGGGCATGGCAATGCCGGGCGCGAGCGACATCACCTTCAGCACCGACTTGCCACCGGAGACCGGAATGTCGGCAATGGAGATTCCCGGAACCTTCTTCTTCCAGTTCAATGCCTCGAGGCCGCGGGGGCCAAGAAGCCTCTGCAGCGGGTAGGGCAGTTCCTCGCGGCCCGGATGCGCCGTCTTCACCGGCAGGCGGTGAAGAGCGGCGGTCCCCAGACTGGCAAAAGTCCGCTCCCGGCAATTCTCCGAAACCAACTCGCCGTCCAGCCCGTCCACCAATTCTCCGCCGAGGCGCTCGGCGCGGCGCACTTCGGCGCGGCATTCCGGGCACCAGGCAATATGCGACGCCACGACGATACTGATGGCGGGATCGAGCGTTCCCGCCGCGTATGCCAGAATAGTGGCGTCATCCAGATGATGATTGATCGTCAATTTACCTTCTCCAAAAGTTTCTTGAGCCGCTTGTAGGCGAGCCGCATGCGCGACTTCACGGTTCCAAGCGGCATCTTCAGCCTTGCCGCGATTTCGCTTTGCGGAACGTCCTCGACATAGGACAGGATCAGTATTTCCCGCTGCTCGGCGGGAATTTGCGCAAGAGCGCGCGCGACATAGCCGTCCTCTTGCGCGCGGTTCAGGCGTTCGTCGCTGGCGGGATCGTCCGAGGCTGCGTCGAAGTCGTCGATGTCGGTAAAGTGGGCGGAGGACTCGCGGCGCGCGCGATCGATCCTGCGATTACGGGCGATGGTGAAGATCCAGGTCGAGACCGTGCCCTTCTCGGCCGAGTACAGCGCGGCCTTGGTCCAGACAGCGACCATGGTTTCCTGCACCAAGTCCTCGGCAAGTTCCGCCGAAACGCCTTTCCGCATCATGAAACTCTTGATGCGCGGGGCGAAGTAATCGAAAAGCGCCGCAAAACACTCGCGGTCGCGTTTCGCCGCCACCTGTTTCAACAGATGTTCGAGGTGCTCGCGCTCGCCCGAACTTGGAGACGATCCAACGTTTTCTACCATTTTCCGGTCAACCGGCCCATGCGGAGATCCCCACTATCTGGGCGAAACTACGGTATTTCAGAGGCGGCGGATCACCTGTGGCTAGACAAGGGCATTGATGGCCGTTAACGTGTCGGCTTCGGCGGCGGGCTTATCCCACCTGATGCGATGGACGCGCGGGAAACGCATGGCCACGCCGGATTTGTGGCGGGTCGAGGGTTGCACCGCATCGAAGGCGATTTCGAGCACCAGGCCAGGCGTCACCGAGCGGACCGGACCGAAGCGCTCGGCGGTGTTGTTTCTGATCCATTTGTCGAGGCGAAGCAGTTCCTCGTCGGTGAAGCCGGAGTAGGCCTTGCCGACGGGCACCAGCGTTGCGGGATCGGACCAGACTCCGAAGGTGAGATCGGAGTAGTAGGACGAGCGCTTGCCGGAGCCGCGCTGGGCGTACATCAGCACGCAATCGAGGGTGAGGGCGGCGCGTTTCCACTTGTACCAGTAACCTTTCAGGCGGCCTTGCAGATAAGGGCCGTCCTTGCGCTTCAGCATCAGTCCTTCGATGCCGTTGGCGCGGGCTTCCTTCCATCTCTCCTCGAGTTCGGGGAAGTCAGTGAACGGAACATCCTCGGAAAGATCGGCGTTCGGCAGCGATTGCGCCCATAAGGCAAGACGCGCGCGGCGTTCCATAAGCGCGAGTGGGCGCATGTCTTCGTGTCCGTCAAAGAGCAAATCGTAAAGGCGCACATGCGCCGGGTACTGCGCTTGCATTTTTGCCGTGACGGTCTTGCGATTAAGCCGCTGCTGCAAATCGTTGAATGGCGGCGACCAGACCATCGCGCAGGATCAGGAGTTCGCCATCGGCGACGCCATGGGCGCGGCTCAATCGTTCCGCGACTTCGGGAAAGCCCGCCGATATTTCATCGCCGTTGCGCGTGAAGATGCGGGCGCGGGAACCATCCGCCGCGACCTGAATGCGGATGCCGTCCCATTTCCATTCCGCCATCCAGTCGGATGCGATCATTCCCGGCCAATCGTCATCGGCAATCGGATGCGCCAGCATCACCGGCCGGAATACGAGGCTCTTGCCGGTGTCGGGCCGTTCGCCCTTTCCTTCGAGCCAGGCGAAGAGGCCGGCATAAGGCGGCTCGATGCCGTGCCAGGTTTCCTCTATTTGCTCGATGTCCTTGCCGAAGGCGCCGGCGAGCGCCTGCTTGGCGAGGCGAGCGGATACGCCGACACGGAGAGCGCCGCTCAGGAGCTTGATCAGCGCGAAGCGGCCTTTGACATCGAGACGGTCGAGGTAGGTTTCGAGCAGGCGGGGAAAGGCGCGCGAGGAGGTGGTGCGAACCGCATCGACGACCTCGCTTAAGCTTGGAATTCCATCACTCTCAATACCGTCATTCTGGCGAAAGCCAGAATCGATAGCTTCGGCCGGTGGAGTCTGAGCGGTTGAGGGAGCCTCGCTATGGATCCTGGCTTTCGCCAGGAAGACGGTTTCCTTTTTGAAGGCCACAGCAGCGAAACCGTTTCCGCGGTATCTCCCACATAGTCGCGCGACAGGCGGAAGAGCACCGGATCGGCTTTCACTTCCATCAACTGCGCGAGGGTTCTTCGCAAGGGCACGGTGACGGGAAGGCCGTCGGTCAGGGCGGAGAGCGCCCAGCCGCGATCGGGATCGGGGATTGACAGAAAATAGTCGCGAAGCAGTTTCAGCTTGGCGTTTCGCGCTTGCGCATAAGCGAGACGGTCGAGCAATTCGGCGAAGGCGCGCATCAATCGCCCTCGTCCTCGAAGCCGACCAATGCGAGAGCGCGGCCAATCCGGCCCATCTTGCCGATCTGATGCACCAGCGCATCCTCGCGGCCGTGGGTGACCCAGATTTCCGCGGCGCCCGTGTCCTCAATGGTTTGCAGAAGCTCGGGCCAGTCGGCGTGATCGGAAACGATAAGCGGCAGTTCGACGCCGCGCTGCTTCGCCCTGCCCTTCACCCGCATCCAGCCCGATGCAAAGGCGGTCACCGGATCGCTCATGCGGCGCGACCAGCGGTCGGTTACCGCCGATGGCGGGCAGAGAACGAGCGCGCCTTTGAGTTCGTCCTGCGCCGCGCCGGAAGCATCGCGAAGATCGCCGAGTCCGCATCCGAGCGACAGATAGAGATCGCAGAGCGCCCGCAGCGCGCCGTGGAGATAGATCGGTGCATCGTAACCTTCGCGGCGCACAAGCGCGATCATGCGCTGGCATTTGCCGAGGCCATAGACGCCGAGCAGATGCGTGCGGTCCGGATTGGTTTTGATCGATGCGATCAAACGGCGGGCTTCGGAATCGGCGGGTTCGTGTTTGAACACCGGCAGACCGAAGGTCGCTTCGGTGACGAAGAGATCGCAGGTCACCACTTCGAACGGCGCGCAGGTTGGATCGGCGCTGCGCTTGTAGTCGCCGGAGACGACGGCGCGGATGCCGCCATATTCCATGACGATCTGGCATGAGCCCAGGATATGTCCGGCGGGCACGAGCGAATCCGGACGCCGCCCATCGTGAGCGGGGCTTCATAGATCTCGAAACGGCCTGCCGATTCCGTGCCGAGCCTTGTCTTCATGATGGCGGCAGTTTCGAAGCTTGCAAGCACCGCGCCGTGGCCGGAGCGCGCGTGATCGCTGTGGCCATGCGTGATGATGGCGCGGCCGACAGGGAGATGCGGATCGATGAAGAACCCGCCCGGCTCGCAATAGAGCCCGCGCCCAGTGGGATAGAGCCAGGATTGAGGCGTCATGCCCTACTGTAACTTCCTCTCGATCTCCTCGTTCCATTCCTTCTCGAAAACCTTCTTCTTTCCCTCGAAGGCTACGAGCTTTCCCCACACCTGCCAGTGAGTTTTGGTGGACGTCAGGCGCGTGTAGGTATCGGTGCGGGTGTGCCATGAGCCGCGGCTGCGCTCCTCGACCCAGTGGGTTTCCATCTTGGCGGAAAGTGGATCGCCGGGCTTGATTGTGTATGTCTCGCGGCCCGATCCAAAGATTTCCATGCCGTGATCGAGAAGTTTCTGGCGACCGAAATCGTCGGCGATCTCGACTTTCAATTCGCCGGTCTTGGGATCCAATGTCGACTCGCGCGTGTTCACTTCCGGCTCGATCACCTTCATCTTCACCGGCTCGGCGGTTTCGACCGGCTGCCAGGTGACCGGCGTTTCCGTGTCGAGCTTCCTTCGCACCGGAATATGCACGCGCGATTTTCCGGCGTAAACGGTGAGCTTTACAGGTTCGGGCGCGGGCCACATCATCGGGAAATAGCTGGTCGAGATCGAAATCCGCAGCTTGTGACCCTTGGGGATGCGCCAGGCGATATCGTCCAGTTTGATCTTCATGCGATAGCGTTTGCCCGGCTCGAGCGCGGTTGGCCGTTCGCGGCTTTCGCGCATGCACAGGTTTTGAAGGTGGTAAGTGATGCGAGACACTTCGCCGGTGGGCCAGACGTCGTTGAGACGCACGGCCACAGAGGCGACAGGCCTGTCCGCCGCGAAGTCGATTTCGACGGCCGGCTGGCCGACGATGTCCATGTCGTCGACGAGTGCGGGCGAATCGAAAATGAGCGAGCCTGCGTCGTCGCGCTTCTGATCGCCGGGGAATTCGGGACCAAGCCAGATGATGCAATACTCGCCGCCATCGACACCCACGGTTTGCGGCGAGGAGATGGTGAGCGCCTGCTCCGCGCCCTCGCGGCCGCTGATGCCGTCGGCGGTAAGATAGAACGAGCTGGTATCGATATTGCCGAAGCCCCAAAAACTCTGGCCAATCCAGCGGCCTTCGAGTTTCGCTACCGATGTTCCGGGCTTGTAGGCGTCGATGACATAGACGCGGTAATCGGGATCGCGGGAGATATCGCGGTTTTCACCTTTCAGCCACTGGTCCCACCAGCGCAGCATCTCCTGCAGGAAACCGATGCGTGGCTGGGGCACGGCGAAGTGCGGATATTTGTGCGCCCAAGGGCCGATGATGGCTTTGCGTGACACGCGAAGCCCGCGCATGAGACGCGGGATGGCGTTCGAATAGGCGTCGTTCCAGCCGCCAACGATCAGCGCCGGCGTATCGATGTTGCCGAAGTTCTCGCACACGGAACCGTGTTTCCAATAGTCATCGCGGTGCGGGTGCTTGAGCCACGGGATGATGAGGAACGGTTCGTTCTCGAGCCGCTCCATCCACATCTTGCGCCACCTGTTGCCGACGATTTCAGGATCGGGCGGGCGCGAGGAATAGGCGAACATGGTGGCGGCCCAGCCGAGATTTTCGTTGATGAGGCAGCCGCCCTTGTAATGGATATCGTCTTCGTAGCGGTCGTCGGTGGAGCAGAGGGTTACGATGGCCTTGAGCGCGGGCGGTTTGCGCGCCGCCACTTGCAGCGCATTGAAGCCACCCCAGGAAATGCCGAACATTCCGACCTTGCCCGAGCACCATTTCTGGCGCGCGATCCAGGCGATGACTTCAAGCGCGTCGTCCTGTTCCTGCTTGGCGTACTCGTCGAACATCAAGCCTTCCGAGTCGCCATTGCCGCGCATATCCACACGTATCGACGCATAGCCGTGGCCCGCGAGATAAGGATGGGTCAACGCATCGCGCACATGAGTGCCGTCGCGCTTGCGATAGGGGAGATATTCGAGAACGGCGGGAACCGGTTTTTTCTCCGCATCCTTGGGAAGCCACATGCGAGCCGCAAGCTTGACGCCATCGGACATCGTTATCCAGACGCTCTCGATTTCGTGGATGGGGCGGGGAAATTTGGTGACGGTTTTTATAGCCATGCAGAATCCCTTTTCCCCGACTATGGCACGGCTCAAATGGATTTGCGAAGCCACTGGCTCCGGCCAGTTGCACGGTTCTGTTTCCGGCCAATTGCGCCGCGCGGAAGCGGGGTTCCCGATTCCTGGATAATTTTTGTCTGACCCAGTCATAGTGTGACGGCCGTCACATTTTTGGCGGTCCAGTCCCCTTACAAACCCCTCCATCCAACGAAGATGAACGGCAGATAAACTCATCACTCAGAATGAATTCAGCGGACCCCCGCTAAGTTTGCCTCATCGAACATACCTAGAGGGAACACCAATGAAGACCATGCTGAATTCCATCGCCGCCGCGGTCCTGCTGTCCGGCTTCCTTGCCACGGGCGCTTCCGCCAACCTGCCGCCTCCGGGCGAAGGGCTTGTGCTGGTGCCGCTTGGCGCCCAATCCGCTCAGCCAGCCCAGAAGCAGCAGACGGCCCCGCAGTTCAAGCGCGCCAAACTCGTCGCTTATGCCTCCAACAAGGCGGCCGGCTCAATCATCATCGATACCAAGAAAAACGTGCTCTACTACGTGCTCGGCAACGGCATGGCCGCAAAATATCGCGTGGCGTCCGCCAAGCCCGGTTTCGAATGGAAGGGCACGCACAAGGTTTCCTCCAAGACCACCTGGCCCGACTGGC
>JAAURV010000031.1 GCA_012032065.1 Hyphomicrobiales bacterium | reverse complement strand
AACTCGAAAATCTACGGCACGCTTAGAAAGCGCGTCCTTGACAGCTTCGGCTTTCGGGAAACTTTCGTGGAAGACATTCGACGGCGGACGATGTCCTGAAGGCCAGGCCCGCACCACAAAGCCAAAGTGATGCGCCAAGTCTGCACGCCGTCCATGCCCGCAATCCGGAACAATTGTTGTTTACTCTTGACACACGCAACAATTGTTGCGAACCATGTGCCGCCAAGCAGGACGGACCGCGCAATTCCGGTTGTCACCGGTGCGCCTCATCCATAGAATAGGGCGGCTCAACCGAACCGGAGCAGCTAGACTCTGGACGGCCTGCCGAGGGAGGACGTTCCGCCGTGCCATTGCTCGATGTCCGCAGCGTTTCCAAGAGCTTCGGCGCCATCAAGGCGCTGACCGATGTGAGTTTCGCCGTCGAGCCTGGGGAAGTTGTGGGCCTGATGGGCGACAATGGCGCCGGCAAGTCCACGATCGTGAAGCTGATCGCGGGGAATTTTCCGCCAAGTGAAGGCGAAGTCGCGGTCGATGACGAAGTCTGCCACTTCCACCGCCCCATCGAAGCGCGCGGCAAGGGCATCGAGGTCGTCTATCAGGACCTGGCGCTGGCCGATAATCTCACCGCCGCGCAGAACGTCTTTCTTGGCCGCGAGATCAAGAAAGGCCCCTGGCCCTTCCGCATCCTCGACAAGCAGGCGATGATCGACAAGTCCGCCGAACTCTTTGCCGAACTCAAATCCGAAACCCGCCCGCGCGATCTGGTCAAGAAAATGTCGGGCGGCCAGCGCCAGGCGGTCGCCATCGCCCGCACCAGGCTCTCAAACGCCAAGCTTGTATTGATGGACGAACCGACGGCCGCAATCTCCGTCCGCCAGGTCGCCGAGGTTCTCGAACTGATCCGCCGCATGAAAGCCAAAGGCGTCGCAGTCATGCTCATCTCCCACCGCATGCCCGACGTATTCGCGGTGTCGGACCGCATAATTGTTCTCCGCCGCGGCACCAAGGTGGCGGACAAGAGAACCGCGAAAACTTCGCCCGAAGAAATCACCGGACTGATAACGGGAGCGATCCGTGCAGCGTAATCTCACAGCCGTTGCCGAAGAGGGTCACGCCGCTATTTCCGATGTCGTGGAAATCAAGGAGAAGACGATCGTTCGGAAGATCGTGACCAGCCAGCCCTTCTGGGTCGCCGTGGCGCTCGGCATTCTGGTTGCCGTCATGACCGCCACCGAGCCGAGCTTCGGCACCGCGGACAACATCTCCAACATGACGCGCAACTTCGCGCCCTTCGGCATTATGGCGCTCGGCATGATGATCGTCATCATTACCGGCGGCATCGATCTGTCGGTCGGCTCCGTGATGGGCCTCGTCACCATCGTGGCGGGGCTGTTCCTCACCTGGGAATATCCCTGGTATGTAGCGATGTTCATGGGCCTCCTGACCGGCATTCTGTGCGGGGCCTTCAACGGCTTCTTCGTGGCTTATGTCGGAATGCCGTCCTTCGTTGTGACGCTTGGCATGCTCGCAATTGCGCGTTCGCTTGCCGTTGTTTTCTCACAGAACCAGATGCTCTACAAATTCGGCCCCGATGCACCGATCGTGAAGGCCATCGGCCAGTTCAAATGGCCGCGCCAGGCGCCCGAGGGCTGGGCGCCGCAATGGATGCCGGAGTTCTCGTCCCACTTTTACGTGATGATCGTCTTGGGGCTCATCGTCGGCTTCGTCTTCAATTTCACCGCCTGGGCCCGCCATCTCCTCGCCATCGGCGGAAACGAGAACGCCGCGCGTTTGACCGGCGTCCCCGTCGACCGCATCAAGTTCCAGTCTTATGTCTTTTGCTCGTTCTGTGCCGCTCTCGCGGCGCTTCTTCTGCTCGGCTACAACGGCTCGGCCATCAACGCCATGGGCGCGGGCTACGAGCTGCGCGTCATCGCCGCCACGGTCATCGGCGGCGCCGATCTCATGGGCGGCGCGGGCACGGCATTTGGCGCGATCATCGGTTCGGCGTTGCTGGAAGTCATCCGCAACGCGCTGCTGATGGCAGGCATCGATTCGAATTGGCAAGGCGCTTTCGTCGGCGCCTTCATCATTCTCGCGGTTCTTCTGGGCATGCAGGCGGGGGGCAAGAACACGCTCGCCGTGCTGCGGGACAAATTCGCCACCCAGAAGAAACGCTAGAAACCGTCCGGCGGGCTGAAGCCGCGCCGGTCTTAGTCGAGGAAGCAAGAGGAGGAACTACAATGAAGAAGCTGATGATGACAGTCGCGGCGGTTGCCGTGGCGCTCTCTGCCGGCGCCGCCATGGCGCAGGACAAGAAGGTCTTTGCGCTCGTGCCGAAGAACATGAACAACCCGTTCTTCGACCAGGCGCGCGACGGCTGCAAGAAGGCCGAAGCCGAGTCGAACGGCGCGTTCGAGTGCATGTATATCGGCCCCGGCGAGCATGGCGGCGGCGATGAGCAAGTCGCGATCGTTCAGGACCTCGTGGCCAAGAAGGTGAACGGCATCGCGGTTGCGCCATCGAACGCGGCCGCCATGGCGGTTGCGCTGCAAGCGGCCAAGGACGCCGGCATTCCCGTGCTCACCTGGGACTCGGACGTTCTGCCCGAAAACAAGGATCTGCGTGTCGCCTATATCGGCACGCACAACTATGAGATCGGCACCAACCTCGCCAAGATCGCCATGGCGATCAAGCCGAAGGGCGGTTCGATCTGCATTCAGTCCGGTGGTGCCGCTGCCGCCAACCACAACGAGCGCATGCAGGGCATCCGCGACACGCTCGCTGGCGTGAAGTCGGCCGCATCGCCCGGCGATCAACTGACCGGCCAGAACGGCTGGACGGAAATCGCGGGCTGCCCGCTCTACACCGACGACGACTTCCCGCGCTCGGTGCAGCAGTTCGAGGACATCATGGCCAAGAACCCGGCCCTCGATGCCTTCATCCCAACGGGCGGCTTCCCGCAATTCATCCCTGACGCCAACCGCGCCGCGGTCGGCAAGTTCAAGGAGCAGATTGCTTCGAAGGCGCTGGCTCTCGTGGTGGCCGACACGCTGCCCGTGCAGATCGACCAGATGAAGGAAGGCCTGAGCCTCGGCCAGGTCGGCCAGCGTCCGTTCGAAATGGGCTACAAGACGATGATCGCCTTCAAGGAAATGGCGGAAGGAATGCCGGCTCCGGCAGACCCGACCTACACCGGCCTCGACGTCTGTACGCCTGAGAACGTCGACACCTGCATCGCGAAATAAAAAGCCTTCACCCCTCCCCGCCTCGCGGGGAGGGGCAACCACCATGGCATTCGAACACCACTTCTCACTTGAGGCCGTTGGAGACTCTTTCGCGGAGCTGCAAACGCCCGTGCCCCTTGTCGATATCGCCGTCGTCGAGCGCAATATCCGCAAGTGGCAGCAGCGCTGCACCAAGCTGGGCCTTGCCAACCGCCCGCACATCAAGACCCACAAGCTCGCCGCCTTGGCGCAGCTTCAACTCGATGAAGGTGCGCCAGGCATCACCGTCCAGAAGCTCAGCGAAGCCGAAGCCATGGCCAAGGCCGGTATTTCGGACATGCTGCTCACCTTCAACGCCGTGGGCCGCCCCAAGCTCGAGCGGCTCGCGGCACTCGCCCGCACGATCCAAATCTCCGTAGTCGCCGACAGCGCCCTCTCGCGCAAGGCGTCGCCGAAGCCGGTAAGTCCGCCGGCCGCGACATCAGGGTTCTCGTCGAATGCGACACCGGCGCCAACCGCAACGGCGTCCAGTCGCCGCAAGCGGCCCTCGCCCTCGCCAGGACAATCGAAGGAATGCAAGGAGTAACACTCGGCGGCCTCATGACCTATCCCAAAGCCGGCATGCGCAAGGAAATGGATGCCTTCCTCGCCGAATCGGTATCGCTCTACAAAACCACTGGCCTCTCCACCGAAACGATCTCTATCGGCGGCTCGCCGGATATGTGGAAGGACGAAGGCCTTTCGTCGGCAACCGAGTATCGCGCCGGAACCTACATCTATTTCGACCGCTCCCTCGTCGCCCGCGGCGCCTGCGATTGGGACGACTGCGCGTTGACGGTGTTGACGACGGTCGTGAGCACCCCCACGCCCGAACGCGCCATCATCGACGCCGGAACCAAAACGCTGACTAGCGATCTGCTTGGCCTGCAAGGTTATGGCGCGATTGCAGGTGCCACGGATGCGACGGTCTATGACGCCAACGAAGAACACGGCTTTGTCGATGCCGCGAAACTCGAGCGCCCGCCGCGGATCGGCGATCTGCTCCGGATCGTGCCTAACCACGTCTGTCCGGTGAGCAACCTCTTCGACAAGGTCGTGTTCGTCCGCGACGGCAAGGTCCTGGGCGCAATGCGCGTCGACGCGAGAGGATGCGTGCAGTAGGACCTCACCGCATCGTCGGCATCACGAAATCGGCGCCCGAGCGGATGCCCGTGGGCCAGCGCGTCGTGATGGTCTTGAGCCGCGTGTAGAAGCGGAAGCCCTCCGGTCCATGCATGTGATGATCGCCGAACAGCGACGACTTCCAGCCGCCGAAGGAGTGGAACGCCATCGGCACCGGGATCGGAACGTTGATGCCCACCATGCCCACCTGGATTTGATGCGCGAACTCCCGCGCCGCGTCGCCATCCCGCGTGAAGATCGCGTGCCGTTGCCGAATTCGTGCTCGTTGATCATCCGCGCCGCCGTCGCATAACTATCCGCCCGCGCCACCGAAAGCACCGGCCCGAAGATCTCCTCCTTGTAGATTTTCATGTCCGTCGTGACATGATCGAACAGCGTGCCGCCGACGAAGTAGCCATTCTCGTAACCTTGCATCTTAAACGAACGGCCATCGACCGAGAGCTTCGCGCCTTCGGCGACACCCGCATCGATGTAGCCCCGCACCTTGTCGAAATGCTGCTTGGTGACGAGCGGACCCATCTCCGTTTCGGGATCGGTTCCGGGCCCGATCTTCAATGCACGGACCTTCGGCTCGAGCTTCGCCATCAAGGCGTCCGCCGTCTTGTCGCCGATCGGCACCACCACCGAGATCGCCATACAGCGCTCGCCGGCCGAGCCATAAGCAGCGCCCATCAGCGCGTCCACCGCTTGATCGAGATCGGCATCGGGCATGACGATCATGTGATTCTTGGCGCCGCCCAAAGCCTGGCAGCGCTTGCCGTTGCGCGCCGCTGTTTCGTAAATGTACCGGGCGATTGGCGTCGATCCGACAAAGCTAACCGCGGAAATGTCCGGGTTGTGAAGGATCGCATCGACCGCCTCCTTGTCGCCGTGCACGACGTTGAACACGCCGGCGGGCAGTCCCGCTTCTTCGAGCCACTTGGCGATGAGAAGCGAAGCGGAAGGATCGCGCTCGGAAGGCTTGAGGATGAAACAGTTGCCGGCGGCGAGTGCGACGGGGAACATCCACATCGGCACCATGACCGGAAAGTTGAACGGCGTGATGCCGGCAACAACGCCAAGCGGCTGGCGCAGCGAATGGCTGTCGACCCGGGTGCCGACATTCTCGGTCACTTCTCCCTTCAGAAGCTGCGGCGCGGCGGTGGCGAATTCCACTACTTCCATGCCGCGCTGGATTTCGCCCTTGGCGTCCGAGAGCACCTTGCCATGCTCGGCGGTGACGACGGCGGCAAGCCCGTCGGTCCGCTCCTCGAGAATGCGAAGGAACTTGTTCAAGATGCGCGAGCGGCGGAGCGGCGTGGTGTTGGCCCAGCCAGTCGACGCCTTGCGCGCAACCTGCGCCGCCTCGTTCACTTCCGCTGCACTGGCGAGCGCCACGCTGCCCGACTGTTCGCCGGTGGCGGGATTGTAGACGGCGGCGCCGCGGCCCGAACGCCCCTCGATTTGCCTGCCGCCGATATGATGTTTGATGGATGCTGGCATGGTTTCCTCCTGTTGTTATGGCGCACTCTCTGCGCTGATCGCCCCTGCACAGCAATAATCAGGATTGCGCATTCGATGTGCAAAAATTAAAGTGGGCCATGGACTGGGATCGCATCCGCATTTTCTCGCCGTGGCCCGCTCCGGGCAGATTCTGGGTGCCGCACGGAACCTCGGCCTCAACCACGCGACAGTTGCCCGCCAGCTTGACGCGCTGGAGGCGGAACTGGGCGCATTGCTGGTCGAGCGCCATACGACTGGATGTGTTCTGACCGACGCCGGCGAGCTATTGCTGCAAAGCGCCGAACGCGTGGAATCCGAACTGCTGCAAGCCGGCACCAAGCTCTCCGGCGCGACCGAGGCGCTTACGGGAACCGTCCGTGTCGACGCCCCCGACGGCTTCGGAAACTTTTTCCTCGCCACCGTGCTGGGCGAATTCGCCGCCGCCAATCCGGGCCTCACCATCCAACTCGTGCCACTGCCGCGAACATTTTCCCTGTCGCGCCGCGAAACCGACATCGTAGTAACCCTCGACCGTCCCAAGCAAGGCAAACTCATCATCCGCAAGCTCACCGACTACACGCTCAGCCTCTATGCCTCGGCGAAATATCTGAAGAAGGCTGAACCCATCCGCAAGCCGGAGGATCTCGAAGGCCACCTGTTCGTCACCCATGTCGAGGACTTCGTCTACAGCCGCGCCCTCGATTAAGCCGCCGAGCTCGGAAAGCTGATGCACCGGCATTACGAATGCGGCAGCGTCGTCGCGCAGATGGAAGCGGTGCGCGCCGGCCATGGCATCGGCATCATGCATGACTACGCGGCCCTGCAATTCAAGGAACTCGCCCGCGTGCTCCCGTCAATCCGCTTCGCCCGCACCTATTGGCTGATGTCCCACCCCGACACCCATCAAACCCGCCGTGTCGCCTCGGTCTACGGCCACATTCTCGATACCGTCGCCAAGAACAAGGGCAGTTTCACCCTTGCGCTGAAATAGCGTCCCTGTTGACGATCAGAGCGGGTTCGAGTTTGCCGGCAAAGAAGTCGAGAATGTTCTGCGCCGAAGCAATCCCCATCCGCCTGGCACACTCCTGAGTGAGCCCAGCGGAATGCGGGCTGATGGTGACGCGATCGTTTGCAGAAGCGGATTGTCGGGCATGGGTGGCTCCTCCGCGAACACATCGAGTGCCGCACCGCCAATCCGTCCCTCGCGCAAAGCCTCGTCGAGCGCTGCTTCGTCGATAAGACCGCCTCGCGCCGCATTGACGATGATCGCGTTGGACTTCATGCGCTTCAGTTCGTCGCAGCCGATGACCGGCTTGCCGCCCAACAGGGGCACGTGAAGCGAAATGAAGTCGGCTCCGGAAAACGCCTCGTCCAAATTGGCTACCGGCGAGACACCCAATGCTTGCATTGCATCAGCGCCCACATACGGATCGTGCGCCATCACTGACATGCCAAACGCCTGCGCCAGCTGCGCCACCCTCCGCCCGATGCGGCCAAAGCCCATGAGCAGCAGCGTTTTGTCGTCGAGCTCGATCGGCTCGAATGAATTCCGCACGTTCCATCCGCCGGTCCGCGAAGCCTGATCGTAAACCGCCACACGCCGCGCCGCCGCCAGCATCAGCATGAGTGTGTGCTCGGCCACGGCGCGCGAGTTCACATCGCCCCACGATCGCCAGCATAATGCCGCGCGCGTTGAGCGCCGCCACATCGACGGCGTCATAACCGACCCCATGCCGCGACACGATCCGGAGCTTCGGCGCTTGCGCGATCACGGATGCGGTCATCGGCTGCGTGCGGATTAACACCGCGTCGGCGTTGCCAACGAACGGAACATAAGCGTCGGCTGAAGCCGCGTCGACATAGTCGAACGTGATTCCTGCGGCGTTCCGAAGAACAGCCAGCCCGTCGTCATGAATTTTTCCTGCTACGACAACATGTGGCATGCTACCTCACACTGTCATCTGCGCCAGCTTCACGTTCATGTAGTCGTGAATGCCTTCGCTGCCGCCTTCGCGGCCCATGCCGCTGAACTTAATGCCCCCAAACGGCGCTTCCGCCGCGGCGAGGGCGAAACTGTTGACGCCCACCATGCCCGCTTCGATCCTCGCCGCCGCTTCCCGCATCCGCGCCGGACTGCGCGTGAAGACATAAGAGGCCAGCCCATAGTCGTTTGCATTGGCGCGTGTGTAGACTTCATCCGAATCCTTGAACGGCGTGATCGCGGCGATCGGCCCGAAGTTTTCTTCGGCCAATGCAATCGAATCGTCGGGCAGCCCAGAGATCACCGTCGGCGCGAAAAAGTAGCCCTTGTTCTGACCGGCTGGCCTGCCGCCGCCGGCTTCGATCTTCCCGCCTCTTGCCTTTGCATCCGCGACGATCGCTTCCATGGCATCGACCCGCCGCTGATTGATTACCGGTCCCATCTGCGTTGCTTCATCGAGACCATGCCCAAGCTTCAGCGCCTTGGCTCGCGCCGCGAAACCAGAAACGAATTTGTCATGTAGCGACTCATGCACATAGAAGCGGTCGCCCGTCACGCACACCTGGCCCGCGTTGGCATATTTGACCGGTACGCAAATATCGAGAACGCCATCGAGCGCAACGTCGTCGAACACGATGACCGGCGCGTTGCCGCCGAGTTCCATGCTGACGCGTTTCATCGTCGCCGCCGAGTCGCGGATCATCTGCTGGCCAACCGCAGTGGAGCCCGTCAGCGAAATCTTGCGCACAAGGGGTGACGCCATGATGGGGTTATAGGTCGCCGAAGTGGGCCCGATCACCAGATTGACAACGCCCGCCGGCACGCCCGCCTCGCGAAGGCAATCCACCAGCAGCATCGCGCAGCCAGGAGTTTCGCGCGATGGCCGCACGATCACCGAACATCCGGCTGCGAGAGCGGGAGCTACTTTCCGGGCAATCAATACGGCAGGGAAATTCCATGCCGCGAAGGCGGCAACCACTCCGACCGGCTCATGAGAAACCTCGATTCGCCCGCCCGGCGCACGGCTCTCAACCACTCGGCCATAAATGCGCCGCGCTTCTTCGGCATACCACCGGAACTGGTCGATGGAGAGCGCCCATTCCCGCCGCGCCAGGGCAATAGGTTTTCCGGTTTCAAGCACGATGCGCCGCGCGCAGTCCTCTACCCGCGCCAGCATCACATTCGCCGCCGCATGCAATACATCCGCCCGCGTCCACGCCGGCGTGGCGCGCCATTTCAAGAGTCCATTTTGGGCAGCCGCGATGGCCTCTTCAACATCGGCCTTTGACGCCGAAGGGGCGGTTCCGATAACGTCTCCGGTTGCCGGGTCGACAACGTCTAGCGTGCCGCCGCCACCCGTATCGCGCCAGCGGCCATCGATGAAGAGCCCATGATCCTGGTACATCCGCTTGGCGATCCCCGTTTGCAACATAACTTGCTTGCTCAATTGTTTCGCAATGGATGTTGCATGTCAAGTGCGCTTGGTCTAGTAACCTCGGCCAATGGTCTCCGGGGAGGAGGCGGTTCGTCATGGCAGTGAAGGAAATCGTTCAGGACAAGGCAATCCCGCTCAATTACGAGGGCGTTGTCAACCTGATCGCGGCTCTCTATCCCGAGCTTTCGTCCGGATACCAGCAAGTTGCCCGCTTCTTCACCCAGAATCCGAATGTAATCGCGCTCGAATCGATCAACGCCATCGCCGCCAAATGCGGTGTGCATCCGTCGAGCCTCGTCCGCTTCGCGCAGAACCTGGGCTACAGCGGCTTCAAGGAATTGCAGGCCGTGTTCCAGACGCGGCTTGCTACCGCGGCTCCGGGCTTCCGGGAGCGGATCAATGCGCTCGAAAACGAATTGTCGCGCAAAGGAGGCCACGGCACGCGCGGTTTCCTGAAGGACCTCGTGGTCCGTGATATCGCGGCCTTGCAGGGCTTGCTCGAGAACGTCAGCGAAGAACAGTTATCGAAAACGGCAAAGCTGCTTGCCAACGCCCAGACAATCTACATTGCCGGCCAGCTCCGCTCCGAGCCGATAGCGCTGCTCCTCCGCTACCTCCTCACAATGCTACAGCGGAAAGTCATTCTGCTCGACCCCGCCGGCGGACTTGCCAATGAGATGGCATTGACGATGGGCGAGAAGGATGCGCTTGTCGCCATCGCCTTCCGCCACTATGCGAAGGAAGTTGTGAGCATTGCCGAGCAGGCGGTCAATCTTGGCGTGCCGGTGATTTCCATTACCGACAGCCAGTTGTCACCCCTCGCCAAACGCGCCGGCGTTCTTTTCACGGTGCCGGAGGACGAATACACATTCTCCCGCTCTCTCGCGGCGCCAATGTGCCTCGTTCAATGCATCGCAACTGCGACGGCTGCATTGCTTCGTCCTTCTAAGGCGGAGGCGCCCCCGCGAATTCCGAGCGTCACCGAGATCGCCCGGGATCGCTCGGCCAGATTGCCCCGCGAGGCCAGTAGAAAATGAGGTGTGGTATGAATTTTTCTTTCCGCCGTCAAACTTGCGCGGGCTCCGGCCCTGCAATAACTGATCCGTGCGAAACGCGGCTAGGGAGGCCCCTCTGATGTCGACCATACGCTTGACCATGGCACAGGCGCTGGTGCGCTATCTTGTCAACCAGTTCACCATCATCGACGGCAAGGAAGCGCCGCTGTTTCCCGGCATTTTCGGCATCTTCGGCCACGGCAATGTCACCTGCCTGTCGGAAGCGCTTTACGAATACAAAGACCAGTTGCCATGTATCGCGCCTCAACGAGCAATCGATGGCGCTCGCCGCCGTCGGTTTCGCCAAGGCCAAGCGCCGCCGCCAGATCATGGTCGCCGCCTCCTCCATCGGCCCCGGCGCCACCAACATGGTGACGGCCGCAGGCCTCGCTCATGCCAACCGCCTGCCGATCCTGATCCTCTCGGGCGACGTGTTCATGAACCGCAGGCCCGACCCCGTTTTGCAGCAAGTCGAGCATTTCAATAATCCCTCGATCACCGTGAACGACTCCTTCAAGGCGGTGACCCGCTATTGGGACCGCATCGTCCATCCGGAGCAGATCATGGCGTCGCTGCCGCAGGCGGTGGCCGCCATGCTCGATCCCGCCGATTGCGGCCCGGCCTTCATCGCCCTGCCACAGGACATCCAGGAATATGCCTGCGACTATCCGCAAGCCTTCTTTGAAAAGAACGTGCACGAAATTCCGCGAGCGCGGCCGGATTCCAAGCGCCTCGCCAAAGCCGTGGAGTTGCTCAAGTCCGCCAAGAAGCCGTTGATCATTTCAGGTGGCGGCGTGCGCTATTCTGGCGCCGAAAAAGAAGTCGCAGACTTCGCACTCGCCCACGGCATTCCGCTGTCCGAAACCGTGGCGGGCAAGAGTGCCGTCGTCCACGATCACAAAGCCCATGTCGGCCCAATTGGCATCATTGGTTCCACCTCGGCCAATGCAATGGCGGCGGAAGCTGATGTGATCCTCGCCATCGGTACGAGATTGCAGGACTTCACCACCGGTTCCTGGACCGTGTTCAATCACGCAGCCAAGTTTATCTCTATCAACGCCGCGCGCTGGGACGCCACCAAGCACCGCGCCGTCGGCGTCGTTGGGGATGCCAAGGCAACGGTCGAAGAACTCGCTGCCGCCATGACGGGCTACAAGGCCCACGCCGCCTGGACCAAGAAAGGGGCCGACGAATTCGCCGAGTGGAACAACGCACTCGACGGGTACCAGAAGCCCACTAACGCGCCGGTGCCGACCTATGGCCAGGTCGTAGGCGTCATCAACAAGAAGGCGGGCGCGCGCGACTACATGATCACTGCCGCCGGTGGCCTCCCCGGCGAGACCATGAAGAATTGGCGCGCCAAGTCTGCCCACAGCTTCGATTGCGAATTCGGTTTCTCCTGCATGGGATACGAAATTGCCGGCGGCTGGGGCGCTGCCATGGCTGACCCCACCCGAGAAACCATTGTCATGGTGGGCGACGGCAGCTACATGATGATGAACTCCGACATCTATTCGTCGGTGCTCTATGGCCACAAGATGATCGTCGTTGTCTGCGACAATGGCGGCTACGCCGTCATCAACCGCCTGCAGAACTTCAAAGGCGGCGCCTCCTATAACAATTTGATCAAGGACACGCTGTCGAAGAACCCGTTCCCTGTGGACTATGCCGCCCACGCACGCTCCATGGGTGCCGAAGCGCGGCAGGTGCAAAGCCTCGCCGAACTCGAGCAGGCCTTCGACTGGGCCAAGACGAACGACAAGACCACCATCATCACCATCGTCTCCGACGCCTTCGTGTGGACGCCGGGCGATGCCCTGTGGGATGTGGGTGTGCCCCAGGTCTCGAAACGCAAGGAAGTCGCCGAAGCCGCCAAGTATCAAGCCGATGTGCGCTCGAAACAGCGCGTCGGCGTTTAACAACCGGAGAAAAACATGAAAGCGAAGCTGGGCATGTCGCCCATTGCGTGGTGGAATGACGATCTCGTGGAACTGAGCGACGACGTTTCGCTCGAGGAATGCCTGCGGCAATCGCGCTCGGCGGGCTTCACCGGCATGGAAATGGGCCGCCGCTTTCCACAGGACCCGAAGCTCATGCTGCCGATCCTGAAAGCGGCGGATGTAACGCTCTGCGGCGGCTGGTTCTCCGGAACGCTCGTCGATGAGTCGCTCGAGTCGAACCAGACACGCATCAAGCCGATGATCGAGCTCTTCAAGGCAGTGAATGCGCCCTGCATCGTCTATGGCGAAATGGGCCGCTCCATTCAGGGGGACCGGTCGAAGCCGCTCGCCACCAAGCCGAAACTCTCGGCTTCCGAGATGAGAGCCTACGGCAAGAAGTTGTCCGCCTTCAGCGATTGGGTGCATGCCCAAGGCATGCCGCTCACCTACCACCACCACATGGCGGCTGTGGTAGAGACCGAACCGGAGCTCGATCTCTTCATGGAGAACTCTACCATTCCGCTGCTATTCGATGCGGGCCACATGGCCTTCGCCGGCGGAGACGTGATGCGCACGATCGACAAGCACCACAAGCGCATTACCCATGTGCATGTGAAGGACGTGCGTTTGGATGTGATCAAGAAGCTCGACCGCGCCAAGCAGTCCTTCCTCGATGCGGTGGCGCTCGGCGCGTTCACAGTGCCGGGTGACGGCTCGCTCGATTTCGGAGCAATCGTGAATAAGTTCGCGGACTACGGTTACGAAGGCTGGTTCGTGGTCGAAGCCGAGCAGGACCCGAAGAAAAATCCGCCGCTCAAGATGGCGCAGGTCGGATACACGGAACTCATGCGGGTGATGACGGCGGCGGGTTACACCGTCGAGACCCAGGGTTTCCCCAATGCATGAAGTGGGCATCGGCCTGATCGGCACAGGCTTCATGGGCAAGGCCCATGCCTTCGCCTATCGCGCAGCACTGGCCGCCTTCCCGGAAATTCCGGCGCCGCGCCTCGTTTGCGTCGCCGATATCAGCGTTGAGTCGGCAAAGAAAGCCGCGCATCAATACGGCTTCGAAAAGTCGACGGGCGATTGGAAGGCGCTCGATCGCCGATCCCGACGTCGCATGTCGTTTCGATCACGACACCCAATACGATGCACAAGGAAATGGCGCTCGCCGCCATCGCCGCCGGCAAGCATGTCCATTGCGAAAAACCGCTCTCGCCCTCGCTCAAGGACTCCGAGGAGATGATGAAGGCGGCGGAAGCCAAGGGCGTCGTCACGCAGGTGGGCTTCAACTACATCAAGAACCCGCTCCTCAAGTTGGCGCGCGACATGGCGGCCTCGGGCGAGCTCGGCGACATCACCGGCTTCCGCGGCGTCCACGCCGAGGATTACATGCACGATCCCGAAAGCCCCTACACCTGGCGCATCGATCCGGTGGGCGGTCCCGGCGTCATCGCCGATCTCGGCAGCCACATCATCGGCATGGCGCGCTTTCTTATCGGCCCTATCGCCGAAGTCTCGGCGGATGTCCGAACAGTCGTCAAATCGCGCCCCGTCTCCAAGGGCGCGAAGGAGCGCAAAGACGTGCAGGTCGACGACGTCGCCCGCATCCTGATCAATTTTGCAAGCGGTTGCGGCGGCACCATCGAAGCGAACTGGATCGCCACCGGCCGCAAGATGCAATTGGGTTTCGAACTGACCGGCAGCAAAGGCAGCCTTGTTTTCACCCAGGAAGCGCTCAACGAACTCCATTTTTACAAGGCCGGTGCCGATCCCCGCACCTCGGGTTACACCAAGATCGAGGCGGGGCCGCAACACCCACCCTATGGCGGCTTCTGCGTCGCCGCCGGCCACCAGCTCGGCTTCAACGACCTGAAGACCATCGAGATGGCGGAGTTCATCGGCGCAATTGGCGGCGGCCCAAAGGCAGGCCCCGATTTCCGGGAGGCGTGGGAAATCCAGAAAGTCGTGGATTCGGCGATCAAATCTTCCGCGTCTCGGTCCTGGGTCAAGATCGGCTAAGCGGCCTTTCTGTTCCGCGCGAACATTGCTAGCGTGCTGGCTTCGGGCAACGGATAGCGTCGCGTGGATAGACAAATCAGCCGGAACATCAGCCAAGGGGCAGGGCAGTCTCCGGCTGACTTGGTCTTGAAAGGTGGCAGGTTCTTCGACCTCGTCTCCGGAGAGCTGATTGCCTCCGACATTGCGATTTGCGGCGGCACCATCGCCGGCACATTCGGCGAGTATCGCGGGATTCGCGAGATCGACATCTCCGGAAAGATCGCCGTTCCCGGCTTCATCGACACGCATCTCCACGTCGAGTCCTCGCTTGTGACTCCACTGGAGTTCGACCGCTGCGTGATCAAGCACGGCGTCACCACCGCGATCTGCGATCCGCACGAAATCGCCAATGTGATGGGCGCTCCGGGCATCGCGTACTTCCTCGCATGCGCTGAACAAACCGTGATGGACCTCCGCGTGCAGCTTTCAAGCTGCGTGCCCGCAACCCATCTCGAAACATCGGGTGCAAGGCTTTCGGCGGAAGACATCAAGCCCTTCATGAACCACCCCAAGGTGATCGGCCTTGCCGAGTTCATGAACTATCCGGGCGTTCTGGCGCTCGATCCGCAATGCCTCGACAAGATTGAACTCTTCTCCGGCCGCCATATCGACGGCCACGCGCCGCTGCTTCGCGGCAAGGAACTCAATGGTTATCTGGCGGCGGGCATCCGCACCGATCATGAGACGACGACCGCTGAAGAGGCGCTGGAAAAACTCTCCAAGGGCATGCATATCCTGATCCGCGAAGGCTCGGTGTCGAAGGATCTGCACGCGCTCATCCCGATTATCACCGAACGCAACTCGCCGTTCATAGCCTTGTGCACAGATGACAGAAATCCGCTGGACATCGCGGAAGAAGGCCACCTCGATTTCATGATCCGCACCGCGATTGCGCACGGCGCGCCGCCGCTTGCCGTCTACCGCGCCGCCAGCATCTCCGCCGCGAAAGCGTTCCGCCTGCATGATCGCGGCCTTGTCGCGCCCGGCTGGAGAGCCGATCTTGCGATCATCGAAGATCTGAAAAGCTGCGGTGTCGAGAGAGTCATCTCCGCGGGCCGGATTGTCGAAGACCAACTCTTTGCCTTACGCAAGGCAATCGCGCCCGTTGGTTTTGGTAGCGTGAAGTCGAGAACCGTGTCTGCAAGAGACTTCGAAGCCAGGGGAGACGGTCGCAACGTGCCGGTGATTGGCGTCGAGCCGGGGAAAATCATCACGCGGCATCTTCGCAAGGAACTGCCTGCAAAGGGCGGAATGATTGATCGCGACTTCGAGCAGGATGCGATCAAGGTGGCGGTCGTCGAACGGCACGGCATCAACGGCAATATTGGCGTGGGATTTGTGAACGGCTTTGGCTTGAAGGCCGGAGCAATCGGTTCCACTGTCGGGCATGACAGCCACAACATCTGCGCTATCGGCGCTGATGACGGTGATATGGCTCTCGCGGCAAACCGGCTGCGCGAGATCGGCGGTGGGTTTGTCGTGGTGAAGGCGGGCGAGGTTCTCGCCGAACTTTCACTTCCCGTTGCAGGCCTCATGAGCGATAAATCATACGAAGACGTGCGCGAAGCTCTCATCCCTCTCCGCGCGGCGGCGAAGTCGCTTGGTACAATCCTTCCAGAGCCCTTTCTGCAAGTCGCCTTCCTGCCGCTTCCGGTCATTCCACATCTGAAGATCAGCGATATGGGAATGGTGGATGTGGACCGTTTCGAATTGTTAAGCCGCTTGAACACCGAGGACGCGCGATGAGATTTTCCCGTTCCAGCCTTGTCGAACGTTTTCAGGAGATGAAACGCAAACGCATCCCCATCATTGGCGGCGGCGCCGGCACGGGACTCTCCGCCAGATGCGAGGAAGATGGCGGCATCGATCTGATCGTCATCTATAATTCCGGCCGCTACCGCATGGCGGGACGCGGTTCGCTGTCAGGTCTGCTCGCCTATGGAAACGCCAACGAGATCGTGTGCGAGATGGCGCACGAAGTTCTGCCCGTCGTGCGCAAAACCCCGGTTCTCGCCGGCGTCAACGGCACCGATCCGTTCTGCATCTTCGATCGCTTTCTCGACGAGCTGAAAGCGCTAGGCTTCGCCGGCATCCAGAACTTTCCGACCGTCGGCCTGATCGACGGCGTGCTGCGCGCCAATCTGGAAGAGACGGGGATGTCCTATGGCCAGGAGGTCGATCTGATCCGCCTCGCCTGTGAGAAGGACATGCTGACCACGCCTTATGTGTTCAATGCGGAGGAGGCGAAAGTCATGACGCAAGCGGGCGCTGACATCATCGTCTGCCATCTCGGATTGACGACGGGTGGTAGCATAGGTTCGAAAACCGCATTGAAGCTTGCCGATTGTCCCGCCCTGGTGGATGAGTGGGCGGACGCAGCACTCAAGGTCAACAAGGATGCCATCATTCTCGTTCACGGCGGCCCCGTGTCGATGCCGGACGATGCGCAGTTCGTTTTCGATCGCGTAAAGACCTGTCATGGGTTCTATGGCGCGTCCTCTATGGAACGCCTGCCAACGGAAGTCGCCCTGACCGAACAGACACGCAAATTCAAATCGCTGACATTCAAGAAGGCATAACGCATGGCGGAC
>JAAURV010000322.1 GCA_012032065.1 Hyphomicrobiales bacterium | reverse complement strand
GCGGCCTTGCAGATGAAACACGTCCGGTCCGCCAGCGGCCGGCGGCATGGCGTCGGAGATCAGCATCATCCGCCCACGCCGTTTGACGGCAAGCGCCACTTGCATCGCGGCATCATGCACATGAAAGCCATCGGCTATCACGCTCACGAAACTGTCGCGATCGCTGATCGCAGCGCCGGCCATGCCGGGTTCGCGGCCCGTCATCTGGCTCATGGCATTGTAAAGATGCGTGAACGCTGTCGCGCCCGCCTTCAACGCGGCCATCGCTTCGTCATATGTGGCGTCCGAATGCCCAAGACTCACCGCAACGCCTGCCTCCACAAGCCGCGCGATCCGCGTTGCGCCGGTCTGTCTTGGCGACAGCGTCACCGTCACCTTGCCGCAGCGCGCGGAAACGATCTCCTCAACGTCCGTATCCGTCAGCCTGCGGATGAATCGCGGGTCATGCGCGCCCTTGCGCGACACGTCGATAAACGGCCCCTCGATATGAATGCCCAGCACGCCGGGAACACGCTGATCCCGCGCCGCCCGCACCGCATCAATCGCCGCCCGGATCACCTCGGGTGCATCGGTAATGACCGTCGGCAGAAGTCCCGTCACGCCAAACGCGCGATGCGCGCCCGCGATTGTCCGCACGCACGCCACATCGGGCGCCGCATTCAGCAAAGCACCGCCGCCGCCATTCACCTGAATGTCGATGAAACCCGGCGCAAGAATGCCGCCGCCCAGATCGCGCCGATCGACTCCTTCCGGCGCGACCCCGCCCGGAATCAGCGTCTTGATGTGGCCGCCCTCGACGATCACCGTCTGCTCGCCGGTGAAATGCTCGCCGTCGAACACCCGTGCTCCTGTGAGCGCGAAAGCCATCAGGTCGTCTCCGTCACTTTCTTGAGAAGCAGCGGACGGTCGGGATCGCGTCCGCGCGCCCGCGCCGTCTCCTCGATGAAACCATAAGCCGTCTGGATCATCGAAATGGGATCGAGCAAGGGATGGCCCGCGCTCACATGCGGCAATCCGCCCTCCTCCACCGCCAGCACATGCGCGCCAGTCCGCCTCATCCTCGTTATGGCCTTCCGCGAGGTGGCGCGAGAAGCATCCTCAGGCGAATAGGCAAGCACCGGAAATTCCTCGCCCACAAGCTCAAGCGGCCCGTGCATCACTTCCGCGAACGAATAGGCTTCGGCATGAATGGCGCAAGTCTCCTTGAGTTTGAGTGCGGTCTCCCCGGCGATCGGCAGCGAAGGCCCGCGCCCCAGCACATAAAGCGACTCCGCCTCCTTCGCCAGTGCGACTGCTTCCGGCCATTGAACATCGCTCGCCTTGTCCAGGACACCGGATAGCCCTTCAAGAGCATCGAGCAACGGACCATTCTGCCAATAGGCCGCCATCGCAGCGCCCGCGGCCAACGCGGTGATAAACGACTTCGTCGCCGCGACGCTTTGCTCAACGCCGGCACACAGCGGCAGAACGATTTCGGCGCTCTTCGCCACTGGCGAGTCCTCGGCATTGACCAGCGCAATCGTCAACGCGCCCGCCTCGCGCGCCGCCTCTTGCAGCGCCACGATGTCGGGGCTCTTCCCCGATTGCGATATGGTGATGCACACCGCGCCCTTCACCGCCAGCGTCGCGCCGTAGACCGAAACAACCGAAGCCCCCATCGAGCAACACGGCACGCCGAAGAGAATTTCGGAGAGATACTTGAAATACCCCGCCGCATGGTCCGAACTTCCGCGTGCCGCGGTGAGGATGACGGCGGCGGCGCGAGTCTGAGCCTCGCGCCGGTATCTTTCAGTGCGTCTCCATTGCGGGCAAGAAAACGCCTCACCGCGTCCGGCGCCTCCCGTGCTTCGCGCGCCATGTGGCTCATGACCACAACTCCTTAAGCCCTTGTCCGCGCCTTGCCATCATGATCGCGCCGTCGATGGCGTCGAATGCTGGCTCGGTCAGCACACGCTTCACATCGGCGTCGAGATAAGGCGGATAGACGGCCGATAATCCGCCGAGTAAGCACAGCCGCCCGGCGCCCCGCGCCAGCAGCGCGCGGGCGAGCGTCGAAATCGCCGCCGCCCCTTCGATCACGATCGTCATGCCCTGCACGTCGCCCTGCGCCGCCTTCTCGAAGACGAGCGGCGCGAATTGCGCGTAGTCCTTGGGCGTGGCGCGCTCCGACCACTGCGAGAGATCGAAACGCGTGCGCCCCACCGCCCCGAGAATGCTTTCGATCATCGGCGTCGGCTGCAGGAGCCCATCGATCGAAAGCGCGGCGCGCCTCACCGCATGATGCCCGGCCCACGCGCCCGAGCCATGATCGCCGAGGGCGAAACCCCAGCCGCCCGCCATGTGGCGCTGGCCACCAACGAGCGCAAAACCGATGGAGCCGGTGCCGGCGATCACGATGCCGCCGTCACCGCCGGCAAATGCGCCGAGGCAGGCGGCATAAGCATCGTTGTCGGAGACCGTGGAGGCGAATGGCATGCTGGCTTTCTCGATTTTCTCCGTGCCGGCGGACGTGACCAATCCCGCAAGCCCCAAGCCAGCGTGGACATCGCCGAGTTCGACGCCCGCCTTCTCCGCCGCCTCCGATGCCGCCGCGGCGATGGTGGCGACGGCCGCGTCGAAGTTCTGATAAATATTGGACGCGCCGCCCGTGCCTTCACCAAGCACTTGGCCCCGGTTGTCGCGAATGCGCGCGCGGCAGCGGCTGCCGCCGCCATCGATACCTAGAAATAACGAGCCTCCCTGGCCATCGCAGAGGTCTAGCAAATTCACATTCTATTGAGAACGATTCGCGTTGAGACACCCTTGACGGGCGTTCATGGCCGCCGCCATCCTGATGCGCATGCGAATGCCGATTGCTCTTCTTGTATCCGCTCTGATCGCAGCCTGGCCCGCCGCCGCGCGCGAACAGATCGTCGATCTCGAGCTCGTGCTTGCCCTCGATGGCTCGAGCAGCATCGATATCGGGGAGTATGCCTTGCAGCTTCGCGGTATCGCGGCGGCCTTTCGCGATCCCGCCGTTCACCAAGCCATCGACAATGGCCCCACGGGCCGGGTCGCCGTAAACGTCGTGGTCTGGGCCGAACAGGGATTCGGCAAGCTCACCACCGGCTGGCGCGTCATAACCAGCGCCGGGGAAGCGGACGCCTTCGCGGCGGAAGTGGAGGCGCTCCCGCGCCGCCAGTTCGGCGGAACCGGCATCGGCGAAGGCATCGCCGCATCGCTTGCATCCTTCGACGGCAACGGATTCGAATCGCCGCGCCGGATCATCGATGTGTCGGGAGATGGCCGGGAGACGGTCTCGGAAGGCGCGGTGCTCTTGCCCCAGGCGCGCGAATTGGCGCGGGCGCGGAACGTGATCATCAACGGCCTCGCCATTCTCGACGAGGACAAAGGCCTGCTCGCCTACTACGACAGCGGCCTCCGCACCGGCCCCGGAAGCTTCGTGATGCAAGCCTCCGATTTCCTCGACTTCCGCCAGGCGATCCGCGAGAAGCTCCTCCGCGAACTCGCTCCCCGCCCCTTGAGCGCTGGCCTCTGGGACGAGTTTGCCGTCCCCCACAAGTAATTCCACTTCCCCAACCGGATGCGCTAAGTGCGCCGCATGCAGCGTGAGACCGAATCGGCACTTGCTTCCGTCAAAGGCATCGATACATGGCCGTCCGACAGGGTGCTCAAAGCCCTGCTCGATGGCCAGCGCCGAGC
>JAAURV010000321.1 GCA_012032065.1 Hyphomicrobiales bacterium | reverse complement strand
CCCGCTGCTGCGGCAGAGGATAATTGGAAACTTCAATCACATTGTCGAGAAAGCGGATGGCAATGCGCGCCGCTTCCGCGAGCTTTGCTTCATCGATCGCGGCATTGTTCTCGAATGGCGCTGTCACAAAGCGCGGGAGATTGAGCGAACCCAGAAGACAAGCACCATAGGGAGGCAGCGGCTGCTCGCCGCAAGGATTGGTGCAGGAAATCGTCTCGCAATAGGAAAGCGGGTTGAGATCATTGACGCGGTCGATGAAGATGACACCGGGCTCGGCCACATCATAGGTGGCCTGCATGATCTTGCGCCACAGTTCTTTCGCTTTCACCGTTCTGTAGGTCTTGCCGCCAAAGCGCAGAGGCCATTCGGCATCCTCTTCGACCGCCTCCATGAAAGCATCCGTCACCAGGACCGAGACATTGAAATTGCGGAGCAGCCTCTTGTCGCGCTTGGCTGGCGCCGTCATCACCGCGAACTCAAGCGCCTTGTCCGAACCTTCGGGGCACGGCGGATGCTCCGCTGGAAACTCGCTTACGAACCGCGTCACCAAGGCTTTCGCGAGATGCGCATTTGCATGCGCCACCTCGATCACCTTGCGCACATCGACCGAGCCGTGGTCCGGGTGCCATGAGTCGAAATCCGTGACCATGGCGACCGTGCAGTAGGAAATTTCCGCCTCGCGCGCCAGCTTCGCTTCCGGCATCGCCGTCATCCCGATCACATCCGCTCCCCAGGACCGATAGAGCTTCGACTCGGCGAGCGTGGAAAATTGCGGGCCTTCCATAACCACATAAGTTCCGCCCCTGCGATGCCGGATGCCTTCGGCTTTCAGCGCTCCTTCCGCAAAGTCACCAAGCACCGGCGATACCGGATGCGCGAACGGCACATGCGCCACGCAACCCGATCCGAAGAACGATTTATCCCGCGCGAAGGTGCGGTCGATGAACTGATCGACAATCACGAATGTTCCCGGTTCCAGATCTTCGCGCAGTGAGCCCACCGCCGAGACGGAGAGAATGTCCGTGACCCCCGCCCGCTTTAGCGCGTCGATGTTGGCCCGGTAATTGATCGTCGTCGGCGAATGCACATGCCCCCGCCCGTGGCGCGGCAGAAACACTACCTTCCGCCCGTCGATCTGCCCGATCCTCAACTGATCGGACGGTTTCCCCCACGGCGAAGCCACACTCCGCCAGCGGGCCTCCTCCATCTCCATGTCATAGACGCCCGACCCACCGATGATGCCCAGAACCGCTTCAGCCATTGTTTTCACCGGCAAAAGTCGCCCTAAGGGTGAGGTGTGGGTGGGGTTGACATACCCCCGGCAGCCAAATTAGTTTATGTGTGGCCGAAAAACTGAAGGTCGAAGCCATGGCTACGTTTCTCAACAATGACGATGTGATTTGGTTCAAGAATGTACACGCCGATAGCGATACTATTGCATTGCTTAGGCATCTCCCGGCAAGTACGCGCCTGAAACTTGAGATCGACGGCCATCGTGGCGATTGGGAGCGCATGGCTGATGGAAGAGATGGGCGCCCGACCTACGGACTGCGGCCAGTCGGCAAGACCGTAGAGTTCTGGAAATCGATGAAGGCCAAGCGCGGCGACTATCTCAATTTCAAGATCGTCGACCCCCGCGACACCTATCTCTCTGATATGCAGAAGGTGCTGAGCGAATGGGAGTCGAATGAGGACGAGAAGGCGTTTCATGATCTGTGATCATTGGCAGGTCGTCGCAGTCCCCTTCCCATTCATGGAACGTCCTGCCTTGAAGCGGCGGCCCGCACTTGTCATTTCCACCAAAGACTTCAACGCCGCCAATGGGCACACGATAATGGCTATGATCACCGCCGCCATGCTAGATAGCTGGGCCAGCGATCATCCTTTGCTAAGACCCGCGGTGGCTGGGCTAAAACACGCCTGTTACGTCCGCTGGAAGGTTTTCACGTTGCCGAACAGCCTGATCGTCAAGACCATAGGCGACCTCGCCGACGAAGACCGCGAAGCACTCATGATAAAGGCCCGGACGATCTTCATCCGTGTCTAGACATTCTTGATGATCGGCTAATGCTCCACCCGCGCCCAGAGCTTCTGCTTGGTGAAGTAGAGCAAGAGCGCCAGGATCGCAAGATAGATGAGGCTTGAGAAGCCAAGGCGCTTGCGCTCCTCCATCTTGGGCTCCGCCGCCCATGCGAGGAATGCCGAAACATCCTTCGACATCTCGTCCACCGTCGCGGAATACTCGTCCGGTTTGTCGTCATATTTCACCGAACCATCGGCAAGCGTGCCGGCGAGCGGCATGCCGATCCAATGGCCGGATGCGAAGTATGGATTGTAGGCTTTGCCCTCCGGCGCTCCGGCCGCGAGTTCCGCTGGCGGATCTTCATAGCCGGTCAGCACCGAATACACATACTCCGGCCCGCCAATACCGTTCACCAGCTGATTGAAGGTGCCGTACCAGCCTGCCCGCGACTTGGTGATGAGCGAGAGATCGGGCGGGTAGGCGCCGCCGTTTGAAGCTCGGGCCGCCTGTTCGTTGGCGAACTGCGAGGGGAATCTGTCCGCGGGAACGCCTGGGCGGTCGAACATCTCGCCGTCCTCGCCCGGACCATCCTTGACCGTGAACGTCGCCGCCAGCGCCTTCACTTGCTCTTCGGTGAACTCCGGCCCGCCCGGCTCCGAGAGATTTCTGAACGACAAAAGCCGCATCGAATGGCAATTGGCGCAAACTTCTTTGTAGACCTTGTATCCGCGCTGCAATTGACCCCGGTCGAACTTTCCGAACGGACCTTCGAACGAGAAGGACACATCCTTCGCATCCTTCTGTCCTTCGGCCGCCATTGCGGCCCCGCTTCCCAGAACGAGGGCGGCGGCCAAAAGCGAATGCTATTCTCATTTTCATGGCGTTGTCCCCTCGATCACTCTGCCAGCGCCGGCGTTGACGCGGGTTCCCGCGGCTTCCTGTGGGCCAGCACGGAATCGGCAATGGACGGCGGCAGCGGCTTCGCACTTTCGAGAAGTCCGAGCAGCGGCAGGATGACCAGGAAGTGGAAGAAATACCAGAAGGTCAAAATCCGCGAGAACGTGACATACCAGCCCTCGGGTGGTTTGGAGCCCAGATAACCAAGCCCGATGCAAACAAGCACGAAAATCCAGAAGAACTGCTTGAAGATCGGCCGGTAGGTTCCGGACCGCACCCGTGAGGTATCGAGCCACGGCAGCAGAAACAGGATCAGGATCGATCCGAACATCAGGATGACGCCGCCGAGCTTGTCTGGTACCGCTCTCAAGATCGCGTAGAACGGTAGATAATACCATTCGGGCACGATATGCGCCGGCGTCGACAGCGGATTTGCCTCTTCGTAGTTGACCGCGTGGCCGAGATAATTCGGCGAGTAGAACACGAACACGGCGAAGACGATGAAGAATACGGCAACCGCGAAGGCATCCTTCATCGTGTAGTAGGGATGGAACGGCACCGTGTCCTGGCCGCTCTTCACCGAAACGCCTGTCGGGTTGTTGTTGCCCGGCACGTGCAGCGCCCAGATATGCAGGCCGACCAGGCCCGCAAGCACGAACGGCAAGAGATAGTGCAGCGAGAAGAAGCGGTTGAGCGTCGGGTTGTCGACCGCGTATCCGCCCCACAGCCAAGTGGTGACCGACTCGCCCACGAACGGGATCGCCGAGAACAGGTTGGTGATCACCTTGG
>JAAURV010000320.1 GCA_012032065.1 Hyphomicrobiales bacterium | reverse complement strand
TACGCCGCCAGGCACTGAGTTTGAAGGCTTCGGGCAAGAGGTCCGGATAAGGCCATCGCCGGCCACCGACATCAAAATCAGAACTGCAAGCACGGAGAGATAGAAGATCGTCAGCGTACTGATCAAACCAATGGCGGCAGTCCGGACATCGCGGCATGCGATGGCCCTTTCGAAGCGAACCGCCGCCATGCCGGTGCGATCGTTTTCAGAACAATCCAGAAAGCCGCGGCGGCGATGGCGAGAACGAGCGTGAGGAACGCGGCGCCCACAATGCCGCGCACATTGGCCGCCGCGTCGCCGTCGTTGAGATCGGTCCAGACGATGGGCGCGAGCGTTGGCGGCTGCGTGGGGCCGATGACAAGGGCGAGATCGACAACCGTCGATCCGTAAACCCAGACGACGGCAAGCGGCCAGACGATGCGCGGCACGAGCTGCGGAAGCAGAATGCGAAGCCAGGCCGAGAGACTTCCGTGCCCGAGGCTCTGGGCGCTGCGCCAATGGCCATCGAGCAATTGCGAGATATCGCTCCGCGCCAGGAGTATCCAGTAGGTCCAAACGAGAAACGGGATCTCCTTCAACGCCAGAACCGCGATGAGCGAGAAGCCCAGAGGATCCTGCGTGGTGATCCAGGTGGGTGGTGTTTCGCCTCCTACAAACAAGCGCGCGATCCATCCGCTCGGCATCACGAGAAATCCGAAACCGATGGCGAAGGCGAGATGAGGAAGCGCGAGGAAGAGCCCGAGAGCTCGCGAGCCTCCGCCACAGCGGCGTTCCATAGAGCCCGGCGACGATAGCGGTGGCGCCGATGAAGGCGAGCAGCGTGCTCACCGTTCCAGTGAAAAGCGAAAGTCCGAGCGATGGCCAAAGCTGCGGATGATCGAGCA
The DNA here is from genome assembly GCA_012032065.1 of Hyphomicrobiales bacterium. Classification (GTDB taxonomy): domain Bacteria; phylum Pseudomonadota; class Alphaproteobacteria; order Rhizobiales; family Aestuariivirgaceae; genus Aestuariivirga. Next base: position 2,853 of record JAAURV010000320.1, on the reverse strand, counting down.
GGGCTCGCCAGGCGGGCGCATCGATCAATCCGCGACCCGCCGCGATGAAGGCGAGCGCCAGCGGCAGGCCCCAAAGGATCGCGAGAGACGATGCGGCGAGAAGTTTCCCGCCAGGACTGATCATCCGCCGTAACGTTCGAGCCAGAGGGCTTCGATGAGCGGCACCCACGAGCCGTGTGGTTCTGGTATCGCGGGGCCGGGGAAACTCACCGCGCCCGGCGTTTCTCCACCGCCGAAGAGTTGCGCCTCATCGGGCGAGAGCTTCGCCATGGCGAGCACGGTCGGATCGCCCCACTGCTTGAGGTCGGCCTTGCGCGCCTGCGCTTCAGGCGAAAGCAGGAAGTCGGCGACGACTTGCGCGGCGGCGCTCGATTTGGAGTTGATGGGGATCGCAACAAAGTGCGTGTTGCCGATGGTGCCGCCCTTGTGCTGCCAGGCAATCGTCGAGGCCGGCATTTCACCTGTGGCTACCAGATTGGCGGGCTCGTTCGGATTGAAGGTGAGTCCGATCAGCAATTCGCCATCGGCCACCATCTGCTTCACCTGGGACTGGCTCTGCGGGAATTGCTTTCCGTCGCGCCAGAGATGCGGATGCATGAGGTCGAGCACATCGGTGAGTAACTTCGCCTTCGCCATGAAGGCGTCCTTGCCGATCGGCTGCGCGAACATCGATTTGTCGGAAACCGCTTCGATGAAAACCTGCTTCACGAATGTGGTGCCGTGGAAATCGGGCGGGGCCGGATAGGTCACGCGGCCGGGATTGGCCTCGGCGAAGGAAATGAGTTCGGAAAGGCCGAGCGGCGGCGATTTCACTTTCGCGCCATCGGCGAAGAAAGTGAGCTGCGCCATGCCCCACGGGCTTTCGAGGCCGTCCGTGGGTTCGGCGAAATCGCTAAGCGTCGTCGGCTTGCCTTCGATATCGACGAATTTGAAGTTGGGGAGATCTGATGCGAAGGGGCCGAACAGAAGATTTCCGGACTTCATCGCGCGAAAATTCTCGCCGTTGATCCAAACGAGATCGACGGAACCATCGGCCTTACCGGCCTTCACCTCGTCGCGCACACGGCGCACGACTTCGGCGGTGTCGGTGATCTTCACATGTTCGAGGGTCACGCCGTAGCGCGCTTTCACTTGCTCGCCCACCCAGGCGATATAGGCGTTGATCGTGTCTGAGCCTGCCCACGCGTTGAAGTAGACTGTCTGGCCCTTCGCCGCTTCGAGCGTCGTCTGCCACTCCGCCGCGAGCGCGGGTATGGCGAAGAGGCTCGCGGAAGCGAGAAGAAATGTCCGGCGGTTCAGATGCATGTCAATTCCCTGCGGTGATTTGATCCTTCTTACGGAGTCCGCCGCCAAAATGAAATCACAGCCGGACGGCTCCAATCAGAACTGCGTGATAAGTATCAGTCCCATAATAGAATAATAGTCCCTGATAACGGTTTCCGTTTGGGGCAGATTGCGCTTCCTGAGGAGTTGGGCGAAGGTAATGGAATCGGAAAAGACGACAGGAGAGACGCTCATGACAATCGTGAAATCAATCGCCGCCATCGTCGCGGTTCTGGCCAGCGCCACTGCGGCCTTGGCAGACAAAGTGGTGATCTCCAACTGGGACGGCTATATGCCGAAGGACATGGCCGAGAAATTCAAGGCCGAAACCGGGCTCGACCTCGAAGTGGCGGTGCATGCCACCAACGAGGAGATCATGGGCAAGGTCACGGCCTCGGGCGGAGAGGGCTTCGACGTGCTCTTCGTCTCCTCGCCCTTCGCCGAGGCGCTGAACAAGCTGGGCCTGCTCGCGCCCATCGACCACGCGAAGATTCCGAACCTCGCCAACCTCTATGCAGAGGCGAACCAGCTCAAGCACGATCCGGGCAACACCTTCTCGGTGCCCTATGCCTGGGGCACGACCGGGCTTTGCTACCGCTCCGATCTGGTGAAGAGCGAACCTGCAAGCTGGAACGACCTCCTTGCCCCCGCCGACGATGTGAAGGGCAAGACCACCATGCTCTCCACCGACCGCTGGCTGATGGCGGCGTCTTTCCTGGCCAACGGCATGTCGGTCAACACCACGGATCAGGCAAGCTTGGACAAAGCCCGCGATCAGCTCGTTGCCGCGAAGAAGACCATGCTCGCCTATGACGATACGACCTTCTATTCGAAGCTTGTCTCGGGCGAAGCGGCACTCGTCCATGCATGGGACGGCTGGTGCAACTACGGCATCGCGCAGAACGCCGCGATCAAATACGTGGTGCCGAAGGAGGGCTCCGACCTCTGGGTCGACACCATGGTGATCGTCAAGTCCGCGAAAAATCCGGAAGGCGCGGCGAAGTTCATCGATTTCGTGATGAAGGCCGACAACGGCAAATGGGTGGTCGAGAACATCATGTACAAGACGCCCAACAAGGCCGGCATGGATGCGATCGACAAGGCGATGCTGACGCAGTTTCCGAATATGGCGATCACGCCCGTCGATCTGCTGAAATACGAGCAGCTTCGCGATTTGGGCGACGGCATGAAGGCGTTCTCGAAGACCGTTACTGAGATCATGGCGGCGAAGTGAAGGCACTCCCTCCCCCGCGAGCGAAGCGAGTGCGGGGAGGGTGGCGCGGAGCGCCGGGTGGGGGCCGACTGTCCAAACACTTACCTCCGTCGCCTTCGGCGACACCTCCCCCGAAAGCTTCGCTTTGGGGGAGGAGGAACTCCCTCAATTCTCATCCATCTTCAGCGCCGAGATGAAGGCTGCCTGCGGGATTTCGACTTTGCCGAACTGGCGCATCTTCTTCTTGCCTTCCTTCTGCTTGTCGAGAAGCTTGCGCTTGCGGCTGATGTCGCCGCCGTAGCATTTCGCGGTCACGT
>JAAURV010000030.1 GCA_012032065.1 Hyphomicrobiales bacterium | reverse complement strand
GGCCGTTTTCATGGCGAGGCCATGCTGGACCTGCGAGAGATAGACGAAATCCTCGAAGCCCGTTGGGAAGCGGAAATAGCGGAACATGGTTTCGGCGATCCGCGCATTGCCGCCGGCATTCTTCTGATGCTGCTCCATCACGGGCGAGGCGATGTTGATGTCGGAAGCGCCCGCGAAGCCGCGAACCACGGGCATGGAAGGAAAGGACTGAAAACCGAACTCGGAACAGAAGCGCGGTTTCACATCGCGATAGTGCTCGACGTTCCGGCCCTCGTGCCAGACGCTCCAGAAATGCATGTCGCCCTTCGAATCCCGATGCCAGGCATCGCCGAAATCGAGAACGCCAGGCGAAGGTGACGACGGCCACCAGAGGGCGTGCGGGTCGGCCTCGCGCATCGATTCTTCGATGCAGCGGTTGAGGCGGTCGTAGTTCACCAGATAGCGGTCGCGATTGGCGCGCGATTCCTCGAACCAATTGAGGGCGCCGATCAACTCGTTGTCGCCGCACCAGAGTGCCAGACAGGCATGATGGCCAAGGCGGCGCACTTGATAGTCCACTTCCTCGCGGACTTCGGCGAGAAACTCAGGCGTCGAAGGATAGAGATTGCAGGCGAACATGAAATCCTGCCACACGAGCAGGCCCAGTTCGTCGCAGGCCTCGTAGAAATGATCGGGCTCGTAGAAGCCGCCGCCCCAGACGCGGATCATGTTCATGTTGGCGCCGGCCGCGGCCTGCAAAAGCCCGCGCGTGAGTTCGGGCGTCGCTTGCGAAGGCAACGCGTCCGCGGGTATCCAGTTGGCGCCGCGGCAGAAAATTTCACGGCCGTTGACCTTAAAAGCGAAGCGGCTTCCCGCGCCGTCCGGGCTGGTGATCAGTTCGATGGTTCGGAAGCCAATGTTGATGGCGCGCTCTTCCTCGCCGCAGTAGACCCGGAGCTCGTGCAAATTCTGATCGCCCCAGCCGAGCGGCCACCAGAGATCGGGTTTGCCGATCCTGAGGCGGAGCGTATGCCGCGAGATGCCTGGCGATACCTGCACTTCGCTTTCGCGCCGCTCACCGCAGCAATGGACGACCAGCGGAACCGTGCCCGCTTCCATGGCGTGGAGCGACACCTCGATATCGATATCGACGATGCCTTTCTCGTCGTGGTGTTGGAAGGTTTGGATATGTTCGATGCGCGCAGCGCTTAGTTTTTTGATGCAGATACTGCCATAGAGGCCTAGAGGCGCGATGGCGATATTCCAGTCCCAACCGAAATGGCAGGCGGGCTTGCGCAGCATGTTGCCATTGGGGATCGGACAATTCTGTTTCGCGTAGGGAATGTAGAAAGGCTGAGCGGCTTGCACCAGCGCTGCTGCTTCGATGCTCGACTGGAAGACGATCTCGATGGCGTTGCGGCCGGCTTTCGCGGCATCGGAAATGTCGGGACGGTATCGGCGGAAGCAGTTCTCGGCTTGCAGCACCTCGACGCCGTTCACGAACACCGCGGCGACGGTGTCGAGATAGTCGATGTCGAGATAGAGGCCCTGCGGATCTTCGATCTCGAACTCGCGCGACAGCCGCCAAACCGTTTGCGCGACCCACTGCACCTTGTCTTCGTCTTGCCGGCATAGGGATGCGGGATGACGTTCGCCGCGACCAACGCCGAATGCACGTCGCCCGGAATGGGCATGGCGCAGTGAAACGCACCATCCGCGCTTGTTAGCGTCCAGTCTCCGGCGAGATCAAGCAGCATGAATGTCAGAGCCGATCGCCCGTTGCCTCGTCGAACAGAGATGCGAGTGCCGGGCGGAAGCGGATTTGCGTCTTCTCGCCGGGCCGGAAGAGGTGACTCGATTCGACGCGGGCCGAAAGCTGCTGGCCCTCGACTTGCAGCCACACGAGGCTGTCGGAACCCATGGGCTCGACGATGTCCACGGTGGCGGCGATCGGATCCGTGTAGTCCTTCTTCGCCTGGCCGTTGACGCTGATGTGTTCGGGCCTCACGCCCAACTCGGCGGCTCCGTCGCGCATCGCAATTGCAGGGTAGTCCTTGAGCGGAAGCTTCTTGCTGCCCAGAACGAACGCCCCCTTCTCGACCTTGCCCTTCAAAAAATTCATCGACGGCGAGCCGATGAAGCCCGCGACGTAGCGTTCTTGGGCTTGTTGTAGATGGTAAGCGGATCGTCGAGCTGCTGGATGGTGCCGCCCTTCATGACGGCGATGCGATCGGCGAGCGTCAGCGCCTCGATCTGGTCATGCGTCACATAGATCATGGTGTTGCCGAGGCGCTGGTGCAGCCGCTTGATTTCGACGCGAAGTTCGGCGCGGAGCTTGGCGTCGAGGTTCGACAACGGCTCGTCGAAGAGGAAGACATCGACATCGCGCACAAGGGCGCGGCCGATGGCGACGCGCTGGCGCTGGCCGCCGGAGAGTTGCGAGGGCTTTCTCTGCAACAGCGGCTCGATCTGGAGAATCTCGGAGGCGCGCTTCACCCGCTTGCCGATTTCATCCTTGGGCATGCCGGAGACGCGAAGGCCAAAAGAGAGGTTCCGCTCCACCGACATTTGCGGATAAAGCGCGTAGGACTGGAACACCATGCCGATGCCGCGATCCTTCGGCTCCTCCCAGGTGACGTTCTTGCCCTTGATGAAGACCTGGCCGTCGGTTGGCTCGAGCAATCCCGCAATGCAGTTCAAGAGCGTGGACTTGCCGCAGCCGGAGGGGCCGAGAAGCACGATGAATTCGCCGTCGGCGATATCGAGATCGAGGGCTTTCAGCACCTGCAGCGAGCCGTAGTGCTGGGCGAGGCCGCGCACCGAAACGGACGGGCTTGCGTTTTCCTTGGAGCAGTTGTCATGCGATCAACCCTTCACCGCGCCGGCGGCGATGCCGCGCACGAAATACCTGCCGGAGAGAAAATAGATGGCGAGAGGAATGGCGCCGGTCAGCAGCGTGGCCGCCATTTCGACGTTGTATTCCTTCACACCGAATGTCGAGGTGAAGATGTTGTTGAGCTTCACCGTCATGGGATAATTCGGCAGCCCCGCGAAGACGACGCCGAAGAGGAAGTCATTCCAGATTCCGGTCACCTGCAGGATGACCGCCACCGTCAGGATCGGCAGCGACATGGGCAGAAACACCTGCAACAATATGCGCCAGAACCCCGCCCCATCGACGCGCGCCGCCTTGAATAGTTCGACGGGGAGCGAGGCGAAATAGTTGCGGAACAGGAGCGTCAGGATCGGCAAACCGAAGACAGTGTGGACGAAGATCACGGCGGAGAGCGTCGAGTATATGCCCATGTTCTTGGTGAGAAGCACCATGGGGTAGAGCAGGACCTGATAGGGAATGAAGGAGCCGACGATCAGCACGGTGAAAAAGCCTTCGGAGAACCTAAAGGGCCAGTTCGCCAGCGCATAGCCAGTCGTGATGGCGACGGCAATCGAGACGATTACCGAGGGAATGGTGATGATGACCGAATTCCAGAAGTTGGGGCTGATGCCCTTACATTCGAGGCCGGTGCAGACTTCAAACCAGGCGCGGTACCAGGGGTGCCACCATTCGGCTTGCCGGGTGACGATGTTGCCGGCGGGATCGGTTGTGGTGATCACGCCATATTTGAGTTGCGGCCAGAAGATATTTCCGTCGCGGATGGCGTCAAGGTCCTTGAAGGACGTGATGATCACGACGTAGAGCGGGAAGAGGAAATAGAGCGCCGTGATGATGAGGAAAGCGTAGACCCCGATGCGCGCTGGATCGAACAGGCGCTTGGGCTTGGGGCCAAATGGTTCGATGGCTGGAGTGCCGGTCATCTCTGCTGCTTGCTCTTGACGAATTCTACATAGACCCAGGGAATGAGGATGATGGCGCTGGCCAGCAGCATCACGGTCGCGGCAGAGAGGCCCTGGCCGATATTGCCGGAGAATAGGTACTTGTACACGTATTGGGCGGGAACCGTGGACGAAATGCCGGGGCCGCCATCAGTCAGAGCCACCACGAGGTCGTAAATGCGAACGGCGCCCGCCGCCACGATGACGAAGGTCGTGATCAGCACGGGACGCATCATGGGAATGACGATCTGCAGGTACGTGCGCCACTTTGGAATGCCATCGACGCGCGACGCGCGCCAAATCTCGTCGTCAATGCCGCGAAGACCCGCCAGCATCAGCGCCATGACGAGGCCTGATCCTTGCCAGACGCCGGCGATAACGACGCAATAAATCGCCATCTTGCTGTCGGCGATCCACTCGAAGGTGAAGCTTTCCCAGCCCATCTGGCGCACAGACTTTTGGAGTCCGTAGGCCGGGCTGAAAATCCAGGCCCAGACATGGCCGGTGACGATGAAGGAGAGCGCGAAGGGATAGAGATAGATAGTGCGGAACAGGCCTTCGAGCCTGATCTTCTGGTCCATGAAAACCGCGAGGAAAAACCCCGTGATTATGGAAAACGCCGTGCCAAGAAACAGGTAGATGAGACCGTTCTTCCACGCGATCTCCCAGATGTCGACGCTGAACAGGCGGTAGTATTGTTTGAATCCCACGAAGGTAAAAACGGGGTAGATGCGCGCATCCGAGAGCGAATAGGTCATGGTCCACAGGCTGCAGCCGATGAAGGCGAACAACACGATGAACATCATCGGTACGGAAGCGACCTTGGAGTGGAAATTCTTGTAGGGCGCGTTCCACACGCCTGCACCAAGCAGTCCCGCGATGAGGCCGACGCTGGCGTATTTCCACACGCTTTCCGCAGCGGCAGGCGACACCAAGGCGCCACCTGAATACCACGACAGCCAATAGGCCAAGGTGGCGGCGAGGAAGACGCCGATGACCGCAAGCCGCCATTTGTGAGCGCGGAAGGGAATGTCGACGACATATTGAATGAGCACGAAGCCCAATGCGAGCATCATGGGCTGGAAGGTGCCGATCCTTGAAAACGGCCAGTCGGAGGCCAGAGCCGCGAATGCAATCGCGGCGATAATGCCAACAGCGGCCCATCGTACCGGCTGGCTGAAAGCTGGAATATATGGCGGCTCGTAGGCGCGCCCCGCCGAAGCAAGTCCCAAGCTGGTCATGACGGCTGCCCCAATTCAATCCAGAACACTCCGGCGGTTTTACCCCGCCGGAGCGCATGTTTTGCGCGGCGCGCTTATTGCAGTGGAGGCGCGTTCTTGATGATCTCGGCGAACTTGGCCTGGCCATCTGCTGGCGTCATTTCTGGCGTCGCAAAGAAGGCCGTGAACAGATCGTTGATCTGGTTCAGCGAGTCGCGGTCAAGCATTTGCACGTTGTTGGGGAACACCTTGGTGCCCTTGTCGAGGATCTCTAGGCCCTTCTTCATGCAGTCGTTGGCGGCGGCGAGGTCCACGTCGCCGCGCATCGGCAGCGAGCCCTTCTTCAAGTTGAAGGCGACCTGCACTTCCTTGGTGATCATGTTGGAAGCCATGGCAAGCTGCGCCTTTTCGACTTCCGGATCAGATTGCTTCGGGAAGTAGAAGACGTCGCCGCCGGTGTTCAGCACCGGCTCAACGCCGAGGCCTGGCAGGCAGTCATAATCCTTGCCCGGCACCATGTTGGCGACCTGGAATTCGCCGCCCGACCAGTCGCCATGAACTACTGAACCAGCCTTGCCGGTGATTACCAGGGCTACAGCTTCGTTCCACTGCTTGGTCATTTCGGCCGGGTTCACCATCTTGCGGGCGTCATCGACGGCCGCGAACACTTTCGCAAACTCGGTCCCGATGCAAGGGCGAGATCGCGGTCCTTGTAGACCTTAACGTAGTTGTCGACGCCAGCGACGGCGACGATCAGGTCTTCGATCAGAAGTCCAACCGGCCAACCCTGGGCCAGCGCCATGGGCTGGACTTGCCCTTTCGCGCAGCTTCGGCGCCGAAGCGACGACGTCGCTCCAGTTCTTCGGGGGCTCAAGGCCGGCATCCTGATAAACCTTGCGGTTTGTCCACAGCCATTGGGCCGAGTGCAGGTTCACCGGCACACACCAGACTTTGCCGTCTACCGTGCAGGACGCCATCTGCGTCTTCGGGCGCAGGATGTCGTTCCACTGTTCCTTTTCGGCGAGTTCCGTCAGGTCGAGCATCAGGCCGGCTTGATCAATTCATCAGCGTCGGTACCGGGGTTGAGCTGTGTGGCACCCATCGGGTTGCCGCCGAGGATGCGCGAGATGATGATCGGGCGGGCGACGTCGCCGGAGCCGGCGATGGCGCCATCGACCCATTTGTGGCCGGTGGCGTTGAACGCCTTGGCGAACTCGGCGACGGCCGCGGCTTCACCGCCGGACGTCCACCAATGGGTGACTTCCACATCGGCGGCGTAGGCTGTGCCCGTCAGCGCGGACGCCGACACGGCAAGAACGGCAGCAAATTTCTTGAAACCCATGACAGTTTTCCTCCCTTTGTCTTTGCGGGTGCGCATGGACCCTATGCGATAACGCGGGAGCTTGCAACGTTTCAGATATGGGGCAGCCCGTGCCGCAGTTTGCTGCGCTGCAAAAGGGTTTTTCGAGGCTTGAAACGTTTCAGACAACGGTTAATGTCCGGCGTTCCATGACTTCGGAACGACCCACGCTACGCTCTCTCGCCGAAATAACCGGCCTCGCGGTTTCCACCGTATCTCAGGCGCTGAGGGATAGCCCCGACATCGCCGAGGATACGCGGGCGCGGGTGAAGCTGGCCGCGCAGCAGGCGGGATATTTGCCGAACCGCGCGGGCGTCAGGCTCCGCACGGGCAAAACCAATGTGGTGAGCCTCATTCTCAATACAGAAGGTTCGGCTTATGGTTTGGTCGAGCAGCTTGTGTTCGGACTCTCGGAGTCCTTGAATGGCACCGGCTATCATCTCGTGGTGACGCCTTACATGCTGTCGGACTCGATGGCGCCGATCCGTTATGTGGTCGACACGCGATCCGCCGACGGCGTGATCATCGCGCGGACACAGCCGGACGATCCGCGGGTGCGCTATCTGATCGAGAACAACATGCCCTTCGCCACGCATGGGCGCACGAGCGTGGGCACCGAGCATGCCTATGTGGATTTCGACAACGCGGCATTCGCCTATAAGGCGGTGGGACTTCTCGCGGCGCGCGGGCGAAAGCGCATCGGCCTGCTCAGGCCGCCGGCTGGGCTCTCGTTCTACTACCACACACTCGAAGGCTTCTCGCTGGGCCTGCGCGAACGCGGCCTCGACGAGTATCCCTTGGGCGACATCGACATCGATTCGAAGATCGACGAGGTGAAGCAGCGGGCGCTGGCGCTGGCGCGGGAACCGAACCGTCCCGACGGGTTCGTGAGTTCGAGCGAACTGATGACCATGACGATGATCTCGGCTTTGGAGGAAGCGGGGCTCAAGCTGGGATCCGACTTCGACGTGGTGACCAAGCAGTATTCCGATTTCATGCGCTGGTTCCGGCCGGAGCTGATCCTCATTCACGAAAGCCACCGCGAGACGGGAAAGGAACTCGGCCGCACGCTGCTCGCGGCAATCAATGGTGAAGCGGCGCAGTCGCTGCAAGTGTTGCTGCAACCGGAGTAATCGCAGCCGATTGCTTCGAGCGCCGCTCGTTGCCATAAGTGAAACATGCAGAGCAGACAATATCTCGAGCGCCTGATCGCCTATCCCACCGTCAGCCGCGACAGCAATCTCGACTTGATCTCGTTCGTTGAGACCGAATTTTCAGTCGCCGGAATTTCTTCAACTCGCGTCGAAAGCGCCGATGGCAAGAAAGCCAACTTGTGGGCAACCATCGGGCCCGCGGATGTGCCGGGCGTGGTTCTCTCGGGACACACGGATGTGGTGCCTGTCGAAGGTCAGGCCTGGAGCAGCGATCCGTTTCAACTCAGCGAGAGAAGCGGCAATCTCCATGGGCGCGGCAGCGCCGACATGAAGGGCTTCATCGCCTGCTGCCTTTCCATCTCGAAGGCTGCGAAAAAGGCGGCATTGAAGGCGCCAATCCATTTCGCGTTTTCTTATGACGAGGAAATTGGATGCGTCGGCGTGAGACGGCTCATCGATATGCTGAAGGGAATCGAGGTCACGCCACGGCTTTGCATCGTGGGGGAACCGACGATGATGCAGGCGGTGACGGCGCATAAGGGCAAACTCGGGTACCGCGTCACCGCGCACGGGCTTGAGGCGCATTCGAGCCTGGCGCCCATGGGGGTTAACGCGATCTACTTGTGCGCGGATCTGATCTCGGAAATCCGCAGAGTGCAGGACGACATTGCGAGAAACGGCCTTCGCGACGGCGACTATGATGTCGCCTACACCACACTGCATGTGGGTAAGATCGTGGGCGGCGAGGTGATGAACATCGTGCCCAACCGGGCGAGCTTCGATTTCGAAATCCGCTACCTGCCGCAGGACGATGGCGCAGCGATCATGCAGCGTCTTGCCTCCGCAGGTGAACGCATCGCGGAGAGCTATCGCGGCGTCTTCAAGGACGCGCGCTTCGAATTCGCGGAACTGCAAAGTTATCCGGCACTCGACACACCGGCCGACAGCGAGGCGGTGAAATTCGTGCAGTCGCTCACGGGCGGAAACTCAACGGGCAAGATCACCTTCGGCACCGAAGGCGGGCTGTTTCAGAAGCACCTTGGAATTCCATCAGTCGTGTGCGGACCCGGCAGCATCGCGGTGGCGCACAAGCCGGATGAATATGTGAGTGTGGAGCAACTCGCGGCGTGCGACCGCATGCTGGCAAAGCTGGTCGAGAAACTTTCGGCTTAAGGATCGCCCAGAACGCCGTAACTCGGCGCTTGAGCCGGATCGATGGCGCGCCGCAGATAGGCGCCCATCTGTGGCTTGTAGTCTTCCCAGAGTTTGCGCAGCACGGCGATCGGGTCTTCCTCCGACCAATCGACTCTGAGGCTCACAAGCGGGAACGAATGTTCATGCACGACGATCAATGCAGCCGAATGTACCTGCCCTTCCTCGCCGCCCGCCGCGGCGCCGGCTTCAAGCGACAACAAGAGGCGCTCGGCGAGGTGCGTGTTCGCATTCGCCGCGAAGGCATTCGTCATGGCTTTCGGCAGCGATGACGATTTGAGAAGATTGCCGGCGGCAACACAGTTCCGTTCTTCCGAAACGCCATGGGTGCCTAGGATGTTCGTGCCCGACCATGACGCGGAGTTTCCATGACGATCCACGGCGGTGAGCTGGCGGTATTCGATATGCGGCCGGTTGCGGATTATCGAGTCAATTGAATCCCTTGCGCTCAATCCCTGCGACATTGAATCAAGCAGCGCCGGGCCAAGCGCCGGATCGGTGACATTCTGCGTCGCCACAGCACCTACGCCCGCACGGGCATGCGGGCAACGCGCGCCAACGGCAATCGAGGACGTCGTGATCGCCACTCCGAATGCGCCAATCCTTTCGCAGCGTCCCGCGATGGAGAATGTCATCGGCTCAGTCCGGAATGACGGCGGTGACTTCGATCTCGACGAGCCATTCGGGCCGCGCGAGTGCCGTGATTACGAGGCCCGTCGAACATGGGAAAACGCCTTTAAGCCACTTGCCCATCTCGCGGTAGACATCCTGCCGGTAGCGGATGTCCGTCAGGTAGACCACTACGCGGCAGACGTGGTCCATGTGGCCGCCTGCTTCTTCCATCAGCATCTTGATGTTGGCCATGGCCTTCGCCGTCTGCGCGGCGGCGTCTCCCACATGCAGCGACTCGCGCGTGTCGAGGTCCTGCGAAATCTGGCCACGCACGAAGACCATGGTTCCCTTCGCCACCACGGCCTGGCAGAGATCGTTGTCGAGCTTCTGCTCGGGGTAAGTGTCCTTCGTGTTGAAGGGCCGGATGCGGGTGTGGGCGGTCATGGTCTAGGCGGCTTTCGGCAAGCGCGGCGCGAGCTTTCGAACCAACGGTTTCGACTTGCTGTTGCGAATTTGCGCAACATCGTAGTTGATCTGCACGCTAAGCCAAAACTCGGCTGTCGAGCCAATCGCCTGTTCCAGCCGCCAAGCCAGATCCGCCGAAACGGGGCACTCGCCCTTGATCACGCGGTAAAGGTGCTGACGGGAAATGCCGAGTGCTCCGGCAGCTTTCGCAACCGGGACGCCAAGCGCCTCCAAATCGGACTTGATAAGAAGGCAGGATACGCCGGATTTTTCATACGCAATGAAGTTGCTCCTCAATGATAGTCGAGAAAGTCGACATCGTGAAACTGTCCCTTCTCAAAACGGAAAACGATCCGCCAGTTTGCCCGCACCGTCACCGCCCATCTGCCTTTTAGGTTGCCTTTGAGTGGATGCAGCCGGAATGAAGGGCGATCCAATTGCTCAACCGACACCGCCGCCGCCGCCGCCGCCTCCAACGCAGTCAGGATTTCGCGAATTCGGCCGAGCATGCCAGGTGGAAGCCTCCTTCCGTCATCCTTCTCGAAAAAAAGCTTCGAGGCCCTTATGCCGGAAATTGGCGATCATCCCTTACACGTGTAACATAGAGTGTGACAAGTGTCAAACTGTCTCCGCTGCCTTCTTCCGCCCCCCATACGCCAGATAGCCGCGTTGGATGGCGATGTGGCCGGCGAGATATTTGGCGTCGTGCCATACGCCCCAGATGAAGCTCGATCCACGGCGCGACAGCCATGGCAGGCCGAGAAAATAGACGCCCGGCTCCGACGATACGCCGCGCTGGTGCCTGGGTTTGCCCTTCGGATCGAATGCATTCACTTGCAGCCAGCGGTAGTCGTTTGAGAAGCCCGTGGCCCAGATGATCGAGGCGATGCCTGCTTCGCCAAGGTTCAACTTCAGGATCGGATCGGTCATGCATTTTGGATCAGGCCCGATCACGCGGGCTTCGGGTTCCTCCGGCAGATCGAGGCCGTTCCTCGCGACGAAGGCATCGGCTTCATCGAGCACCGACAAATAGTTCGCATCGCCTTGCGCGATGTTGCGCGCGAGGTCGTTGGCGAAAGACATCTCGCCGTCATCGAGCTTTTCCGTTCTACCGACCAGAGTCATTCCTTCGGCGGTGAGATTGCGGAAATCGACGGTCTTGCCGCCATAGGCCCCGCTTACCGCAATGGTCACGTGTTCTCTGCCCTCTGGCGGCGCTCCTGCCTCCCACTTGCCAGTACACCCAGCCACCAGACGAAGTCGCGCTCGCGGTATCGGCGCGGGGGACGGTCGTGCGGCCCGACGGAGAGATAGACGCGTCTTCCGCGCGCACCAACTCATCCGCGATTGCGCGCCCGACGAGCCAGCACCCACCACAAGCACAGCACCGTCCGGCAACTGATCCGGATTGCGGTAGGCAGTCGAATGCATCTGCATGATCCCGGCGCTTTCGGGAACGAGCGCCGGAATGATAGGCTTCTGGAACGCACCCGTGGCCGCGACCACATAGTTCGCTTCGATCGCGCCTTCGGAAGTTTCGATGCGGAAGCCCAAGCGGCCGTCATTCTTCCGTACTGACTTGACTTCAACACCGCAGCGCACGGGAGACTTGATGCTTTCGGAAAATGCCACAAAGGCGTCCGCGATTTTTTCCTTCGGCACGAAGTCTTCCGGTCCGTAGCCGGGAAACTCGAGGCCCGGATAGCGGTCGTGCCAGGCGGGACCGTTGGCGACGAGGCCGTCCCAACGGGCCGAGCGCCAAGTTCCGCGATTCTTCCCCGCTCGAGAACGAGATGCGGCACGCGCGCATCGCTTAACTGAGCGCTCATCGCGAGGCCTGCCTGCCCTGCTCCCACGATCAAAACTTCAATCTTCTCCACGCGCCAATGCTCCGCTGCCGTCTTTGTGCACAGTGCCACAAAACCCGTGATCGAATAAACAGGTTAGAGTCATGTTCCCGCTTTGACCAAGACCTGTTGACAGCTTGCCGCGAGGACGGATTCTTGCGGCTGATGGACACCGCCGCCCCGGCCAAGACCCTTCTCGCCAACTACAAGCCGACGCCCTATGTGGCGGAGAGCATTGAGCTGGCTTTCCAGCTTGCTCAGCGGAAAGACCCGCCGTCCGCTCTCGTATCGTCTTCAAACCAAATCCCAAGTCCAGCGAAACCAACGCGCCGCTTGTGCTCGATGGCGAGAAGATCGAACTCGACGGCATCAAGCTCAATGGCGAACCGCTGGCGCGGCGGCACTTTGCGCTGACCCAGGACTCCCTCACCATTCCGAACGTACCCCGGGAGTCCTTCACGCTCGAAATCGAAACCACATGCAATCCTTCGGCGAATAGCGAATTGTCCGGGCTCTACGTCACCAATGGCGTTTTCTGCACGCAATGCGAGGCCGAGGGCTTCCGGCGCATCACCTATTTTTACGACAGGCCCGATGCGATGACGATCTACAAGGTCCGCATCGAAGCGGACCGGAAGACTTGCCCGGTGCTGCTCTCGAACGGCAATCCCGGTGCAAGCGGCGGCCTTGGGAACGGCTGGCATTTCGCCGAATGGAGCGATCCGCATCCCAAGCCGAGTTATTTGTTCGCGTTGGTGGCGGGCGATCTGGCCAAGGTGGAGGACAGTTTCGTCACCCGCTCCGGAAAACACGTGTCGCTTGGCATCTATGTGGAGAAGGGCAAGGAGGAACGCTGCGCCTGGGCGATGGAGTCGCTCAAGGCGTCGATGCGCTGGGACGAAGAGGCGTTCGGGCGCGAGTACGATCTCGATGTCTTCAATATCGTGGCGGTGCCCGCCTTTAACATGGGAGCGATGGAGAACAAGGGTCTCAACATCTTCAACGACAAATACATTCTCGCCTTGCCGGAAACGGCGACCGATACCGATTACGCCAACATCGAAGCCATCATCGGGCACGAGTATTTCCACAACTGGTCGGGCAACCGGATCACTTGCCGCGACTGGTTTCAGCTTTGCCTCAAGGAAGGGCTGACCGTGTTCCGCGACCAGGAGTTCACCTCCGATCTCCGCTCGCGCGCGGTGAAGCGCATCTCCGACGTAAAGACACTGAGGGCGCGGCAGTTTCCGGAAGATGGCGGGCCTCTGGCGCATGCCGTGCGGCCTTCCTCCTATATCGAGATCAACAATTTCTACACGCCGACCGTCTACGAGAAGGGCGCGGAGATCTGCCGCATGATGCAGAGCCTCATCGGCAAGGCTGCGTTCCGCAAGGCGATGGACCTCTATTTCGCGCGGCACGATGGCGAAGCGGCGGCGATCGAGGATTTCGTGCGCTGCATGGAAGAGGCTTCGGGTCGCGATCTTTCGCAGTTCTTTGCGTGGTACGAACAGGCGGGAACCCCGCATGTGGCGGCGCAGGGAAGCTACGACGCCACACGCAAGACCTTCGCGCTCGACATCGAACAAGCGACCGCTCCGACTCCGGGACAGGACTTCAAGCGCGCGCTCCACATGCCCTTGCGGCTGGGCCTGATCGCGCCCGATGGCGAGGACATGCCGCTCGATCTCGATGGCGTTGGCGCGCTCAACGAACCCGTGATCGAGCTTCGCGAGAAGCGGCAGACGTTCATCTTCCGCAACGTGCCAAGGAAGCCGGTCGTTTCCATCAACCGCGGATTCACCGCGCCGGTCACCCTCACCGTCAACCAAGGCGAAGCGGCAAATCTCTTTCTCATGGAGAATGACCCGGACACCTTCAACCGTTGGGAGGCGGGGCAGACAGTCGCGAAGGAATTGGCCTTGAAGATAGCTGGCGCGCTGGCGGGCAGCGGGGCACTTCCAGATGCTTCGGGTTATGCGCGCGCGCTTTCCGGGGTGCTGAACGACACTCGGGTCGATGCGGCTTTCAAGGCGCTGATGCTCGGCTTGCCGGCGGAAGCGGAGATCGCCGCCGCGATTGGCCGCGATGTGAACACCGACACGGTCCTCGCCGCGCGCACGCATTTACGTGGAGTCACCGGCAGGGCTGTTCTTCCCCAGCTTCGAACCATCTGGCGGGACACGGCGGAGACGGCCGCCTACAAACCCGATCCACAGAGCACGGCAAGACGGTCGCTTCGCTATGCGGCGCTGCATCTGCTTGCGGCGGCGGATCAGGACGAGGCGATCAGGCTTGCGCGGGAAGACCTCGAAGCGCCCGTCAGCATGACCGCCGAAATCGGCGCGCTCGGCGCGCTTGTTTCCATCGGCGAAGACGCGGCAGCGCCCGAACTCTCACGCTTCTTCGAACGTCATGGCGGCGATCCCCTGCTCGTCGACAAGTGGCTGGCGCTCAATGCGCAGATCGCGGGGGACAGTGCCGCGGCGCGGATCGCGGCGCTCACCAAACATCCCGCCTTCACCTTCGCCACGCCAAACCGCGTCTATGCGCTGATCGGATCGTTCACCAGCGCCAATCCTTCGGGCTTCAATGCGGCGCATGGCCAGGGTTATGCCGTGGTCGCCGACGCGATCCTCACGCTCGATCAAAGCAACCCCCAAGTTGCCGCCCGGATCGCCACGGGGTTCAGGAGCTGGCGCATGCTCGACGCTCCCCGGCGCTTCCAGGCCCAGGCCCAACTCAACCGGATTTTCGCCAAAGAGAAGCTTTCGCGCGACACTTACGAGATCGTTTCGCGCATGCTCGCCGCCTGACTTTCGAAAGGGTGGACAAATCACTCGACTTACGAATCAATGGCCGTTGATTCGCGGGTTCTGCGACTTGCGGCAGTTATGACGAGTGAACGCTTGGGCGGCGGCAGGCGGGGATCGATTTTGGCCAAGATTCATATTTCCGAGTTGTTCTCGAAAGAGCGTACCTTGCGGTTGCCGGCGCCTCTGCCGGCGCGGTGGCGCATCGTCATCACCGAGCGGGGCTTGCGGCTTCTTATCACCGGCCTCACGGCTCTCTTCCTGCTTACGCTGGCGGTGTCGCTGCTCTCGCAACTCATGCAAAGCCGCGCGGCAAACGTGGCGCAGCAGAACGATCTCTCCATGCTGCAAACCCGGCTTGCCGCCTCGGCCATCAAGGCGCGGCTTGCGTCATCGGCGGAGAAAGGCCAAACGCCGCCGCCCATCGACGCCAGTTTCCTGGCCGAAGCGATCAATCACGATACGGGCGAAGGGCGCATGCACGCGATCGTCGCCGCCAACGGCGACATTGTCGCCTCGCATCCCGAAAATGCCGTCAGGGGTTCGATCTCGGCGCTGCTTCCGGGCGGCTTCTTCCTGACGGCAAATCCCGCGGCGCCGGCCATGACGCCCGTTACCCTCTCCACCGGCGAAGATGCCTATGCGGTGCTGCATGAGCTGGGGTCCTATCCCGCGAATCTTCTCACCGTGCAGCGGAAGTCCGGGATGCTCGGCGCCTGGTTTTCGGCGATGACGCGGGTGGCGCTTCTCTTCGGCGTGACGTTCCTTGTACTGACGATGCTGGCGGGCGCGTTTCATTGGCAGGCGGCGAAGGCGGCGGAAGCCGACGCCACGCTGGCCATCGCCAGCGAGCGGCTCGACAAGGCGCTCGACCGCGGCAACTGCGGCATGTGGGACTGGAATGTCGCCGAGGGCTCGATCTTCTGGTCGAAGTCGATGTTCGAGATTCTCGGCATGCCGGTCAAAGGCGAATATCTGAGCTTCGGCGAAGTCGCGCAAAGGCTTCATCCGGAGGACTCGCAATTCGAGACCGTCGTAGAAGAGCTGCTGAACGGCGAACGCTCGGTTTTCGACCGCGAGTTCCGCATGCGCCACGAGAACGGCAACTGGGTGTGGCTGCGCGCGCGCGCCGCACTTGCGCCTGGCCTCAGCAAGGACGCGCCGCATCTTGTCGGCATCGTGTTCGACGTCTCCGAGCAGAAGCAGACGGACAAGATCAACGCCGACGCGGAACTGCGTTTGCGCGACGCCATCGAGAATATTTCGGAAGCCTTCGTGCTGTGGGACCCCGACAACAAGCTGGTGATGTGCAACAGCAAGTACCAGCAGTTCCACACGCTGCCAGCCACCGTGTGCCTGCCGGGCACGCCTTATGACACCGTTACGGCCGCCGCCAACGAACCAATGGTGCGCCAGCGCGTCTCGGTGCCCGGCGCCGAGAGCGGCGAAGGGCTTTCCTTCGAAGTTCAGCTTGGCGACCGGCGCTGGCTGCAGATCAACGAGCGGCGCACCAAGGACGGCGGCTTCGTTTCGGTCGGCACCGACATCACGCCGCTCAAGAAGCAGGAAGAGCGGCTCTTGCTCTCCGAGCGCGAACTGATGATGACGGTGCGCGATCTGCAGAAGGAACGCCTGCTCGCCGAACAGCAATCGCAAAGGCTTGCCGATCTCGCCGACAAATATGCGCGCGAGAAAACCCGCGCCGAGGCGGCGAACCGGTCGAAGTCGGAATTCCTCGCCAACATGAGTCACGAGCTGCGCACGCCGCTCAACGCCATCATCGGCTTCAGCGAAGTGATGCAGGAGCAGATTTTTGGGCCGATGGGTTCGGACAAATATCCTGAGTATGCGCGCGACATTCACAAGAGCGGACAGTTCCTGCTCGATGTCATCAACGACATTCTCGACATGTCGAAGATCGAAGCGGGCCGGATGCATTTGGAGGTGAGCCAATTCACGCTGGCGTCGGTCTTCGAAGAAGCGATGCGGCTCGTGGGCCCGCGCGCGGCGGAAGGCCGCGTCGAAGTCACGCGCATCATACCGGCCGATCTGACCATCGACGCGGACAAGCGCGCGCTCAAGCAGGTGTTCATCAATCTCTTGTCGAACGCCGTGAAGTTCACGCCCGAAGGCGGCAAGGTGACAATTTCCGCAGAGTCCTCGGGCGATCGGATCGCGGTCATCATCAGGGATACCGGAATCGGCATTCCGGTGCACGACATCGAGAAACTGGGGCGGCCTTTCGAGCAGGTGGAAAACCAGTTCACCAAGTCGCGCGGCGGGTCGGGGCTGGGGCTTGCGATCTCGAAATCGCTGGTGGCGCTGCACGGCGGCGAAGTGATCATCGCCAGCGAAGTCGGCAAGGGAACCGAGGTGACGGTGCGGCTGGCGCAGACGGTGGCGGCGAAGGCGGCGTGAGAAGAGGGTTCTTCTTTCCCTAGCGCAACGGGGAGAGAGAATTGATCTGTGTACTGATTATATCCTTGGTGCTTTCCTCAATCGTCATCCCGGCGAGAAGCCGGAATCCATAGCGCGGAGCTATCCGCGTTCGGAGCTATGGATCCTGGCGTTCGCCAGGATGACGGTTTTGAGAGATGGAAGAAGGGGTTTTGAAATGGATGCGGGCAAATGCCGGCGTTCGGCACCCCTTAATTTTCTCCATGGCCGGGCCGATCCCCGGATCAAGTCCCATAGGCGCTAACTCAAGGCAAAAACATCCGTCATTCCAGCCAAGCGACGCGCAGCGGAGCGCGAGCTGGAACCCAGCTTTGCCTGACACAGGCGCGCTTGCCGAACCAAAGCTGGGTTCCAGCTCGCG